>JBKJQC010000479.1:0-3481 GCA_046593995.1 Polyangiales bacterium | reverse complement strand
CCGCGCGTCGCCCATCGCGATGGTGCAGGGCGCTTCGATAGGGGACCAGTCGGCGCCGATCGGCTTCCCGTTCACGCGGACGGCGTTCCGCATGTCGGCGCTCTGGAGGAAGAGCTGCGCGCCGTCGAAGTAGAGGAACGCGTGCACGTCGAGGATGCCGTCGGCCTCGACGCGCCAGTCACCGTGCAGGCCGACGCTCGTCGGCGGCAGCTCGGACCCTTGCCCGAAGGTGAGGAACGGCGGGTTGCCGGTGCCGCGTCGCAGCTCGACGACGAACCCTTCGTTTCCGTGCGAGATGGGTCCGTGCGAGACGGGTCCGCGCGAGGCGTGCGCGCCGCTCATCTCCCGTGGCCTCCGGTCGGGCCGTCTTCGGCGTTCGCGACCGCGGCGTACACCGATGGCGGCAGATCCATCCCGTGCTCGTGGAGCTGCTCGAGACAGCGCGGCATGTAGCCCGTCGGCACGAAGTCCGAGAGCACCTCGCCGTGCTCGCCGAAGCCGTGCACCTTGCGGACGAAGACGTCGTGGGTCTGGTACTCGCCGGTCGCCTGGTCGAAGCCGGTGACCTCGGTGATGTGGGTCATCTTGCGCGAGCCGTCTTGGAAGCGCGAGACCTGCACGATCATGTTCACCGCGGATCCGAGCTGGATGCGCAGCGCGACGAGAGGCATCTGGAGATCGCTCATCATCGCCATGGTCTCGAGACGAGCCAGCGTATCGCGAGGATAGGTCGCGTGCAGCGTGCTCAAGCAGCCGCCGTGGCCGCTGGTCATCGCCTGGATCAAGTCGAGCGCCTCGCCCCCGCGGATTTCGCCGACGACGATCCGGTCCGGCCTCATGCGCAACGTCGCACGGAAGAGATCGCGCACCGTCACCTGGCCGCGCCCTTTGGGATCCGGCGGGCGTGCCTCGAGCTGGACGACGTGATCGCGTTGTAGCTGGACCTCGCGCGAGTCCTCGATGATGACGACGCGCTCGCCGTCGGGCACGAACGACGAGAGCGCATTGAGCATCGACGTCTTGCCGCTGCCGGTGCCCCCCGCGACGAGGATGTTGAGCTTGCTCGCGACGAACGCCCGGAGCGCGAGCGCCGCGTCCGCCGTCAGCGCGCCGAAGCCGACGAGGCGATCGACGGTCAGCGTCTCCTGGAAGAAGCGACGAATCGCGACGTGCGGCCCGTCGGGCGCGGCCGGCGGGAGGATGGCCTCGATGCGCGAGCCATCGGGGAGCCGCCCTTCGAGGATCGGCCGCAGCTCGTCGACCGGCTTGCCGACGAACTGAGCTGCGTTGCGCAGCGCAGCGAGGAGCGCCTCGCGGCTCGGGAACTTCGCGTCGGTGAGCACGAGCTTCCCCTTCCGCTCGACGTAGATCTGATTCGGGCCGTTGATCATGACCTCGCTGACGCTCGGGTCCTCGAGGTAGGCGCGCACCGGCTCGAAGAACTGCAGCAACGTCTCGGCGAAGACTTCTTTCGGAATCACGGCTTGCTCGGCGCTGAGGGCGGGGGCGGGATCTTCTGCGGGGACGGAGCGCCCTGTGGGATGGTCTTCGACGACGACGCGGCGGGCAATGGCGTCTGCAGCGAAAGCGGCGTGGGACCGGTGCCCCCGGTGCTCGTCCCCGCGCCGGCGCCGCTCGCTACGCCACTCGCTGTGGTCGAGGGTTGGACAATTTTCAGGAGGGAAGCCTTGGCTTCTTCGACGTGCGGTCCGTCGGGCTCGAGCCGCAGGTACGCACGGAAGTGCTCGTCGGCGCCGACGCGGTCGTCGAACTCGTCGCGCAGGAGCACGCCGAGCGCGTAGTGTGCGGTCGCGTCGTCGGGCGCAGTCGCGAGGACCGTCTGGTAGTGCTCGCGCGCTTTTGCCGGCTGGCCGATCGCCGAGTAGAGCGAGGCGACCACCAGCCGCAGCCGGTGATCGCCGGGGTTCTTCTTGAGCGCAGGCTCGGCGTAGTCGATCGCGACCTGGAAGCGGTTCGCCTGGATGCACACCCGGAGGAGCAGCGGCAGCACCGCGTTCTCGGGATACCCCTGCTGCATCGCCGCGGAGTAGTACTGCTCGGCGCGGTTCAGGTCGCCGATGGAGTGGAACTGCTTCGCCTTCTCGAAGAGACGCCCAGGCGCGTTCTCCTCGTGGATGACGCGCACGTCGTGGGCGACCTTGCTCTCCTTCGCCTTGGAGACGCAGCCCAATGCGGCGAGCGCCGCCGAGACGGCGGTCGCGACCACGTGCACGCGGATCACGATTTCTTCTCGCCCAACTTGAGCTGGATCTGACGCTCGAGGTTGCCGAGCCACATCACGTAATCGCCCGTGTGCCCTTCGGTGAAGGCGCGGAGGACCTTCACTTCCTTGTGGGCCGTGTGGAGGTCGTTCACGGTGAGCGCGTGCTCGAGGCGGACCTGGTGCGCGCGGTAGTCCTCGCCGACCTTCGCGCGGAGTGACTGCGCGGTCTTCGCGGCCTCGTCGGCGCGGTCGAGTTCGTTCCCGGTGTGGAAGCACGCCGCGGCAGTCTCGTAGAGCGGCACGGACGCGACGCCGTCCTGCACGCGGAACGGCCGGCGCTCGGCCTTGCCCTCTGCGAGGACCCACTTCTCCGACGCGAGCGCGAGCGCCTGATCGGGCGCCGCGACGGGACACGACTTCACCGTCTCCGACCACAGCGCGGGGATGTCCGTCGGCATCTTGCGCGACACGCCAGACCCCTCGTCGCTGAAGATCACGTAGAGCGCGAGCGGCGCAGCGACGAGCGCGAGCACGTAGGTGAGCGGGCTCGTCTTCTCCGTCCGCTTCTTGATGACGTTCGGGTTGTCCTCGATCTGGACGACGGAGACCTGGATCTCCACGGCGCCGATGCCGAGCACCGCGCCGTCGAGCACCGGCGTCTGCATGAACTCGGAGCCGTTGATCGTCGGGAGCCGATCGAGCGTACGCGCTTGCGCGTACGCGCCGCCCGGCGTCATCGTCACCTCGACGTGCTCGATCGACGCATGCTCGGCGGGCACGCGGATCTCGCAATGCGCACCGCTACCGATCAACACGCGGTCCGAGTCGACGGTGAGGACCTCGGTGCGGCCGTCGGGGTACCGCAGGTGGAAGCGCAGACCCTCTACGTTGGTCGACATCGGAAGGTCCGAAGCATACACCGCGCTCCCTTTTCGCTCGCAGACGGTGACATGGCGTTAACTAGTAAACTGTAAATCGAGCCTGCGTCGTGCGTGGAAACAGCACAAAACAAGCGTCCGCTACGCGACGCGGACTTTGTGCTTGCATCCAATGGCGCGGTGCGGCAGAAATGGATTCGGTAAAGATGTCAACCGACGGTCTGCACATCCAAGCTCCCCTCCGCGACGGGTACGACCGAGTGCTCACGAAGGAGGCGCAGGCCTTCCTCGTCGAGCTGCACCGACAGTTCGCGCCGCGGATCGAGGAGCTCCTCGCGGCGCGACGCGAGCGCCAGACGCGACTCGACGCGGGCCAGGA
>JBKJQC010001091.1:0-4806 GCA_046593995.1 Polyangiales bacterium | reverse complement strand
CTGCACCGCGATCCGCCACGCGGCGTCATCGACACCACGGCCGAACGCGCCCGCGCCCGCGGCGTTCCGCAACAGCCTATAGCTAGCCGGGTGGTGGGCTGGTGGTGGGTCGGTGGTGGGCTAGGACGCCATCAGGGCCATCAGGTCCGCAGTCCGCGTCGGCTGCTCTACGTCTTCGAGAGGACCGTGCGGACGTCGAGCGGTCCGTACTCGTCCGTCGACAGCTTCTCGGCGTGATTGCGATCGAGATAGCCAACGAGCGCGAGCTCGGGGAACGCCGTGCCCTTCTCATTGCTCGCGGGTGCGGGCGTCGTAGGGGTCGCTGCTTCGTCCGCGGTCCATGTCCCATCTACCTACGCGCTCCTCTGAATCATGTGCCGCCACCCTTACGGTCATGCCGTGCGTGGATCGATGGGAAGTCCTTCCGCGACGCCGGGCAGCGCTTGCCCTGGGACGTCGTGCCGGCCTCCAGGGAGCGGACCGAGCCTTGCGGGAGATTTCGTCGCCGCGTACAACTGAGCGAGGATGCGCCTGAAACGGGTCGGTAAGACTCGTCGGTTTCGCCGAGCGTTCGCACTGCTCGTGCGTACGCTCGTGGCGCTGCTCGCGCTCCAGCTGTCAGGGCTCCCGCACGCGATCGCCGACGTCGCCGACGCGATGGTCGCCACCGAAGCGGGATTCTCGCGTCACGACTGCGACGACGAGCCCGCGGACACGGACTGCCCCCCGGGGTGTCCGAGCTGCCACTGCGCGCACGCGAACGTTCTGCCTTCGGCGCAAACCGCCGATCTGTTCGCGTGGCTCGGAGGCCTCCCTGGTTCGGAGCTCACCGACCTGACGTACCACTCGAATGCCCCCCGGCAGCCGTTGCTGCCGTCCGTCTTCCGCCCTCCGCGCCACGCCGGCTGACCCCAGCTCGAGTCGTTTGCGTGGGTTCGCTCGGCGATGTGCGCCGAGCCATGCGCGGGAGTTTCCATGCGTCGTATCCATCTAGGGGCGATCGCCATCGTGGCGATCGCGCCGCTCGCCGTTGCCGCAGGCTGCGGCAAGCCGAAGCGCGAAGAGACATTCGAAGCGAAGGCGGCGCCGTCCGCGCACGAGGACGAGCCGGCACACGAGGGGATTCCAAAGCGGATCCGCCCGTCGGCCCAGGTCGTCGCGGACGCGAAGATCAAGACCGCGAAGGTCACTCGCGAGACCCTCGTCGCCACGTTGTCGCTGCCAGGCGAGCTCGCGCTCGATCCCGATCGGTCCGCCGAGATCTCGTCGCCGCTCCCCGGGCGTGTGCAGGAGATCGCGTTCAAGGAGGGGAGCGTCGTCAAAAAAGGGGACGTGCTCGCGCGCATCGCCGTCACCGAGGTGGGCAAGTTGCGCGCCGCCCAGGCGTCTGCCCTCGCACACGCCAAGGCCGCACGCGCAGAAGCAAACCGGCTCGGACCGCTGGTCGCGAGCGGCGTTCGCGCGCAGCAGGAGCTCCTCGACGCCGAGGCCGCAGCCAAGAGCCACGAAGCGGAGGCCGCCGGGATCAGCGCACAGCTCGCAGCGATGAGCACCGCTGGATCGACCCTCGGTGGCGCGTCACAGGTCGTGCTGCGCGCGCCGATGGACGGCGTCATCCTCACACGCGACGCGGTCGTCGGCGGCGCGGTCGTCACCGAGAAGCCGCTCGCGCAGCTCGCGGACTTGTCGGAAGCGTGGTTCCTCGCGCGGGTCTTCGAGAAGGATCTCGGTCGCCTCCGTGTGGGAGCGACGGCCGACGTCACGCTCAACGCCTATCCGGCAGAGTCCTTCGTCGGCACCATCGAGTACCTCTCTCGCCAAGTCGACCCGATCGGCCGCACCGTCACCGCGCGCATCCGCGTGGTCAACCGCTCTGATCTCTTGCGCATCGGTCTCTTCGGCACCGCGCGCGTCGCGACCGGCGAGGCGACTCCCCGTCCGCCCGTCCTCGTCATTCCGCGCTCCGCCGTCATCGAGCTCGCCGGGAAGCCCGTCGCGTTCGTGCGTCACGCGGACGGCGACTTCGAGATGCACGACCTGACGCTCGGCGAATCGTCCGTGGGCAAAGTCGAGATCGTCTCCGGCTTGCGCGAAGGCGAGGACATTGTCGTCGAAGGCGCGTTCACGCTGAAGAGTATGGTGCTGAAGAGCACGCTCGCGGAGGACGACTGACATGGCGATGCTCTCCGCGATCGTCACGTGGTCGCTCCGCCACCGCGCCGTGGTCCTGGTGCTCACGCTCCTTCTGGTCGTCGTGGGTCTGCAGTCGGCGCGCACGCTTCCCATCGACGCAGTGCCAGACGTGACCAACGTCCAGGTGCAGATCATCACGACCGCTCCCGCGCTCTCCCCCGTCGAGATCGAGCAGTACATCACCGTGCCGGTCGAACGTGCGATGGGCGGCATCCCGCGCGCGACGCAGGTGCGATCCATCTCGAAACCCGGCATCTCCGTCGTGACCATCGTCTTCCGCGACGACACTCCGATCTACTTCGCGCGCCAGCTGGTCAACGAGCGGATGCGCGACGCCCAGGACGCCGTGAAGCACGGAAAGCCGGACATGGGGCCGATCAGCAGCGGCCTCGGCGAGATCTTCCAGTTCGTGGTGCGCAACGAGCGGATGAACGCGATGCAGCTGCAAGAGGTGCTGCGCTGGCAGATCGCGCCAGCACTGCGGGCGGTTCCCGGCATCGTCGAGTTGAACGCGTTCGGGGGCGAGGAGCGGCAGTATCAGGTCGTCCTCGATCCGAAGCGCCTCCAGGCCTCCGGCGTGTCGGTTGCGCAGGTGGTCGCCGCCCTCGCGCAGTCGAACGAGAACGCCGGCGGCGGCTACCTCGAGCACGATCGCGAGCAGGTCGTCATCGGCACCGACGGCCTGGTGCGGAGCCTCGACGACCTTCGCAGCGTGGTCATCGGCGCGACGCCGCAACGAACGCCGATCACGATCGCGACGGTGGGTGACGCGCGGTTCGGGCCGCGCCTTCGCCTCGGCGCCGCATCGAAGGACGCACAAGGTGAGGTCGTCATCGGTGTCGCGATGATGCTCCTCGGCGAGAACTCGCGGACGGTGACGGAGGCGGTGAAGACGAAGCTCACTGCCCTCGTGCCCTCGCTGCCGGAGGGAACGAAGATCGAGCCCTTCTACGATCGCTCCATCCTCGTCGACCGCACGATGACCACCGTCGGGCGCAACCTCATCGAGGGCGCATTGCTCGTGGTCGCCGTGCTGTTCCTCCTCCTGGGTGATGTCAGAGCCGGGCTCGTGGTCGCCGTCACGATCCCGCTCTCGCTCCTGTTCGCCGTCACGTTCATGAACGCGCTCGGCCTGTCGGGGAACCTGATGAGCCTTGGAGCCATCGACTTCGGACTCCTCGTCGACGGCGCCGTGATCATCGTGGAGAACGTCGTCCGTCGCATCGACTTGCGGCAGAAGGAAGTCGGCCGCGCGCTCGACGGCGACGAGCGCGTGGAGGCCGTGGGGCAAGCCACGATCGAGGTCCGCGCGGCGAGCGTTTTCGGCGAAGCGATCATCGCGATCGTGTATCTGCCGATCCTCGCGTTGAGCGGGATCGAGGGAAAGCTGTTCCGCCCCATGGCGATGACGGTGCTGCTCGCCCTCGCCGGCGCTTTCGTGCTGTCCCTCACGACCGTACCGGTCCTCGCGAGCCTTGCGGTACGACGAAAGCCCTCGGCCACGCACGAGGAGACCTGGATCGTGCGGAAGGTGCACGCGGGCTTCCTGCCCGTGCTCTCGGGCGCGACGCGCGCGCGTTGGGTGACCATCGGCGTGGCCGTGCTTGCCTTCGCGGGTGCGGTCGCGCTCTTCGGACGCATCGGCGCCGAGTTCATCCCGCAGCTCGACGAGGGCGACCTGCTCGTCGAGGCGCGAAGGTTGCCTGGCGTCGCGCTCTCCGAATCGGTCGAGATGGACCGGCGGATGCAGAAAGCCGTGCTCCAGATCCCGGAGGTCACCCACGCAGTGGGACGCACCGGCGCGCCGGAGATCGCCAACGATCCAATGGGGATCGAGCAGACGGATCTCTACCTGTCGCTGAAGCGTCGCGAAGATTGGCGTCCCGGCCTGAGTCGCGAGGCGCTGAGCCGCGAGATCACCGACAAGCTCACCGAGCTCGTGCCCGAAGTGGGTACCGGCATCTCGCAGCCAATCCAGATGCGCACGAACGAGCTGATCGCGGGCGTTCGTTCGGACGTAGCAGTGCTTCTCTACGGCGCAGATCTCACGCAACTCGCGACGTCGGGGGCACTCATCTCCGCGGTGATCGGCGCGGTGCCCGGTGCCGTCGACGTTCGCCTCGAGCAGGTCGCTGGTCTTCGCTATCTCCGTGTCGTGCCCGACCGCAACCGGCTCGCGCGGTATGGGCTCACGATCGGCGACGTGAACGTCGTGACCGAGACGATGGCGGTCGGCCACGCCGTCGGCGAGGTTCTCGAAGGCGATCGCCGCTTTGGTATGGTCGTGAAGTCCGGACACGACTTCACGGGAGACCTCGAGCCTCTGCGCGCGCTGCCGCTGCGGTCGGTGAGCGGGCAGATCGTTCCGCTCGGCGACGTCGCGTCGCTGACGTATGGCACCGGGCCCGCGCAGGTCAGCCGGGAGAACCAGTCACGCCGTATCTCCATCGAGTTCAACGTCCGCGGTCGCGATCTCCTCTCGGTCGTCAAAGACGTCGAGGCACGCATCGCCCGCGATGTCTCGCTGCCAGCTGGGTATCGCATCGAGCTCGGCGGACAGTTCGAGCACTACCTCGAAGCGCGCGCGCGGCTCGCGATCGTCGTGCCGCTCGC
>JBKJQC010000044.1:0-5409 GCA_046593995.1 Polyangiales bacterium | reverse complement strand
GGCGCACCGGCGGACATCATGCGGCGGAGGGTGCCGGCGAGCGCGAGGTGCTGCGGATAGTCGACGAGCGGGAGCAGCGTCGAGCGGAACAAGCCCGCAATGACGATGGCGAGCGCGCCCCAGAACACTGCCGTGAAGGCGAGCCCACCCGCGTCCCACCACGGCGCTGCGCGTGAGAGCGCCTCGTCGGCCGCAGCGTCGAGCGGCGCGTCGTCGGCAGTCTCTTCTGCCTTCTCGTCGCGCGGCTCCTGCTTCTCGTCGCGGTCCGCGACCGCTTCCTCGCCCTCCGCCTCCGCCATGCTCCGTCAGCCGTTAGTCGGTGTCGCGCGCCGCGAGAAGCTTCGCGCGCGGCGTCACGCGAGAATCATGCGAGAATCGCCGGATGCAGGGTCAGAACCCCTACGCGCCGCCGCAGACCGTTGCGCAGGGAGCGTACCGCGTCCCCGGTGCGACGTTCGATGCCTGGATCGACGGACAAGAGCTCGTCGTGCCGAAGGCCGCGCCACTCCCCGACGTGTGCGTGAAGTGCGGCCTCGAAGGAACGCTCCGGCGTCCGCACCAGTTCGTGTTCACGCCTCAGTGGGTGATCTTCATCTTCCTCTTCAGCCCCTTGATCGGCGCGGTCGTCGCGCTCGTCGTGCAGAAGAAGGGAAAGCTCGATCTGCCGCTGTGCGCGCCGTGTCAGGCCGCGTGGAAGGGCGGGATCCTCCTCCTCGTCCTCGCGGTCCTGTGGATGATCGTCGGCCTGATCCTCGGGATCATGGCGTTCGCGAACGAGCTCCCCGCGGTGGGCGCGCCGCTCGTCCTCTCCGCCTTCGCGGTGCTGATCACGGTCGCGATCGTGAATCGCAACCGCTTCCTCCGCTCGAAGAAGGTCGACGAGCAGTCGATCTGGCTGATGGCGGTGCACCCGCGCGCCGTGGAGGCGATCCTCGCTGCGGCGCACGGCGCTCCCTGAGCTACTTCGGGTACCCGACGCGACCCCAGTGACGGTGGGCGGCGACGGCTGCGAGGAACGGTCGGACGAACCTGCTGCCGTCCGGCGAGAGGATCACGCCAGCGGCGGTCGCGGGCTTCGCGCCGCGCGTGATCGCCGCCTGGACCACCGTCACGCCCTCGGACGTGGCGCCGATCGGCTTGTAGTGCCGATACGCCTCCTCGAGGAATGCGAGGACCTCGCCGATCGCGAGGAGCTTCGCGATGCTCGCCTTGCCACCCGGAACGTAGACCGCATCGAAGAGCACCGACGACGCGTTGAGGAACGTGCGGTCGGCCTCCATGCCGTCGATCCCCTTCACCGGGCCGAGCCCCGTCGAGACGAGGTGGACCATCGCGCCCCCCTTCGTCGCCGCGGCGACCAGCTCCGCGACCTGCTCGCCGTTCGCGCCGTCTGCGACGAGGATCGCGATCTGTCGCGTCTTGATCGAAGGCTTCTTGTTCACCTCGATCGAGAGCGCGGGGGACACACGCGCCTTTCCGGCGAGCGGTGTGGTCTTGCGGATCGGGGCACCGACCGCGCGCGCCACGAGGATGGCGAGCTCCGGATCGATCTTCGCGAAAAGTTCGTTGATCACGCGCTCGCGCACCTCCTTGCGCTCGACCTTCGAGACCTCGAAGCAGCACGCATCGACGAGGTGTTGGCGCTCGGGCGGCGACTGGCTCGCGAGAAAGAGGCGCGCCTGCGAGAAGTGATCGCCGAACGACTCCGGTCGCGCGCGCGCCTTTGCGGCCGCGTGGGGTTCGGGAAAGTGCATGAAGCCCTCGGTCGCTCCGGCGAGGAACGGACAGCCCGAGCCCGCGGACGACGGCGCCGTGGGCGAGCGCTTGTTCGGCGAGTCGGGGCCGAGCGAGTTCGGGTGATAGTTCGCGCGGCTCGCAGGGATCGCGTGACGCTTGAACCCGTCCTGCTGGTGGTTCGTCACCGGCACGATCGGCTGGTTGATCGGGATCTCCGCGAAGTTCGGCCCGCCGAGGCGCGTGAGCTGCGTGTCCTGGTAGGAGAAGAGCCGCGCCTGCATCAGCGGATCGTTCGTGAAGTCGATCCCGGGGACGACGTTCGCGACGCAGTAGGCGACCTGCTCGGTCTCCGCGAAGAAATTGTCGGGGTTGCGGTCGAGCGTCATCTTGCCGAGCGGCCGCACCGGCACGGCCTCTTCGGGGACGAGCTTCGTCGGGTCGAAGAGATCGATCCCGAGCTTCCTCGCGTCGGCTTCGGTCACCACCTGCACGCCGAGCTCGTACTGGGGGAAGGCGCCGGCCTCGATCGACTCCCACAGATCGCGGCGGTGGAAGTCGGGATCCTTGCCGTTGATCTTCTGCGCCTCGTCCCACACGAGCGACGCCATCCCGAGGAGCGGCTTCCAGTGGAACTTCACGAAGCTCGACTTCCCCTTCGCGTCGACGAAGCGGAAGGTGTGGACGCCGAAGCCTTCCATGTGACGGTAGCTGCGCGGGATCGCGCGATCCGACATCAGCCACATGACCATGTGCGCGCTCTCGGGGACGAGCGAGACGAAGTCCCAGAAGCTGTCGTGCGCGGACGAGGCCTGCGGCATCTCGTGGTGCGGCTCGGGCTTCACGGCGTGCACGATGTCGGGGAACTTGATGCCGTCCTGGATGAAGAAGACGGGGATGTTGTTCCCGACGAGATCGAAGTTCCCTTCTTCCGTGTAGAACTTCACGGCGAACCCGCGGACGTCGCGCACGGTGTCGGCCGAGCCGCGCGAGCCGCCGACGGTCGAGAAGCGGACGAAGACCGGCGTCTTGACCTTGGGGTCCTGGAGGAACTTCGCCTTGGTGAGCGACGCGTGCGACTCGTAGGGCTGGAAGAACCCGTGCGCCGCCGAGCCGCGCGCGTGCACCACGCGCTCGGGGATGCGCTCGTGATCGAAGCGCGTGATCTTCTCGCGCAGGTGGAAGTCTTCGAGCAGCGTCGGACCGCGCGGCCCGAGCTTCAGCGAGTCGTCGGTCGCGTGGATCGGGACGCCCTGGTCGCTCGTGAGGGTCGCCCCTTCGAGGCGTACTCGCTCCGGTTCGAGGGCTGCGTTCTTGTTTCCAGGTATTAGCGTTCGGGGCTTCGTGCGGGGAGGCATTCGGGCGGGCTCGGATGCCGCCTCCCTCCGCGCGTGTCAGCCTGACGTGAGCTCGGTCCGCGAAAAACTCTCAGCGCCTGCGCCGTGCGATCGCGCCCAGCATGGCGAGGACCGCGAGCGCGGCGCCGAAATCAGCGGAGCTCGCCCCGGGAATCGCGACGCTGCAAGGAGCGTCGCCGCGGGGGATGCGCGGTGTGCAGACGCCATCGTCGCACCACTCCGAAGGGGGACACATGAGATCGGAGGTGCAGGCACCCGCCGCGTCGCCGCCTGTGTCCACCGCGCTCGGTCCCGAGTCGGCCGGCGCAGTGTCCGTGATCGCTGCCGTGTCCACGACGTCGGTGTCCGCAACGCTGGTGTCAGCAACACTGGTGTCAGCAACATCGCTGTCCGATACGCGTGTATCGCTCACCGTCGTGTCGGGAGTGAACGTGTCGGCGACGCTCGTCTCGGGTATGGCAGCGTCGACGGCGCCCTCGGAGACGATCGCGTCGACCAATGCGCTGCTGGTGTCCATCGGACCCGCGTCCGCGCCCGGGGCAGGCACGAGCAGCTCCGCGCTCGAGAGCACGTTCGCGCCGGTCAACAGCGTGCGTCCGCCCGCGACCAGGGCGCCGCCTCCGGGGAGCGCGGCGGCCACATGCAGGACGCGCGCGGAGCTCATGGGATCCGAGGACCAGGTCATGGTCACGGGGTCGAAGATCACCGCCGAATTCACGACCGCGTTCGACGCGTTCGCGCCGCCGCTGAGCAGCACGCGTCCGTCGACCAGCTTCACGCCTTGATACGTCTTCTGGAAGGTCGGCGGCGCGGGGGCCGCGCTCCACATGCCGGTCGCAGGGTCGAACAGCTCTGCGCTCTGCACGGGGCCGCCGGCGACGAGCACGCGCGAACCGCTCGGCGTGGTGATGACGAAGCCGTCGACGGTTCCGCGCGCGACGCTCATCGAGCCCGTCGACGCGAACGCCCCCGTGCTCTGCGACCAGATCTCGGCCGTCGAGAGCGTGCCCGTCTGGTTTGCTCCGCCGAACGCGAGCGCCGACCCTCCGGGGAGCGCCACCATCGCACCGAGGTTTCGCCCGGCGCCGACGAGCGCTCCGGTCTTCGTCCAACTGTTGTTCGACGGATCGTAGAGATCGGCATCGGTGATCTCGAACCCGCTGTCGTCGATGCCGATCGCGACGAGCACCTTGGTACCGACCAACACCGCGCGATGTCGAGTGCGCGCCTTGGAGGCGGTGCCGGCCGTCGACCAGGTGTTGAGGGACGGATCGTAGACCTCGGCCACGCTGAGGCTCGGTCCCACGCCGCTACCGCAGGTCGCGAGCACCTTGCCCGAAGGGAGGAGCGTGAGCCGATGCCCCTTTCGTAGCTCCAACATCGAGCCGGCGTTCGACCAGGTCTTCGAGACCGGATCGAAGAGCTGCGCGGTCGAGAGCGTGTAGCCGTCGTTGTCCTGGCCACCGCTGACGAGGACGCGCCCGTCGGTCAGCGTGACCGCGGCGAGGTCTGCGCGGAACCAGCTCATTGCCGGCACGCCGTTCCACACGGCGGCCCTGCTCGAGCCCATGGCCTCTTCGCGCGGCGACGAGCACGCGCAGAGGACGATCCCGAAGATCGCGGAGAGGAGCGGTCGCCTCGACATCAGAAGGATCCGCGCAGCGTGAAGCCGGTCGGCGACAATGAGACGGTCGTCGCGCTCTTGCTCGAAGGGGCGGTCACGTAGAGCACCACCCCGCCCACCAGTGCGACTGCGCCGAGACCGAGCACCAGGCGCGACGTCCGGCCGGCCGAGCGGGCGTCCTCCGCGAGATCGGCGCCCTCCTGGTTGCACAGGTCGTTTGGGCATTTGTCGGCCGAGAGGTCCCACTTCGACTTCGCGCCGAAACCGATCGCCGCGCCGACGCCGAGGCCGACGAGACCGATCGCGCCGACAGCGATTCCGATGATGCGCTGTGACGTCCCGCGCCCTGCGTCGTCGAGGGGTGGAGTCGTGATCGGCGCGGCCTTCGGCGGCTCCGGCACGGGGGGCGGTGCAACGGCAGTGTCCACGACAGGCGGCCCGTCGACGCGTACCTCGACCTCGCGCGTCTCTTTCTCGGCGAGCGTCACCTCGACGGTCCGATCGGGGACCCCCTCGGCGCGCGCGACGATCACGTGCTTGCCCGGGTTGGTGCGGCGGGGCGTACCGAGCGCGGCGGTCGGCACCGGATCTCCATCGATGGTCACCGTTGCCGCCGTCTTCGAGACGACCTTCACGGTCAGCGTCGGGATGCGCACCTTCAGGTCGCTCGCGAGCGCGGCCGCGTCGCTCCGT
>JBKJQC010000001.1:0-3564 GCA_046593995.1 Polyangiales bacterium | reverse complement strand
GTGAAGGATCCGCACGAGGTCGTGAAGGTCGGCGACAAGATCCACGTCCGCGTGATGGAAGTCGACATGGTGCGGAAGCGGATCTCGCTCAGCGCCCGCAGCGGCGATCGCGCATCGCCCACCCGTGAGAGCGGCGGCGCTTCCGGCTCGACGCCCCGTCCCGCCCCCGTCCGTCAGGCCGCGCGCGGCCCGCAGCCCCAACGCTCGGCCCCGCAGCCCGCGCAGAAGCAGTTCACGAACAACCCGTTCGAGAGACTGCTGAAGAAGTAGTCAGGTCACTTGATGATGGTCTTGCAGCCGAACAAGACGTCGATCTTGCCCGGCTTGTCGACGCCGACGGACGCGTTCGCGGCGTCGCAGGCCGCGGGGCACAGGAGCACCTTCGTCGGATTGAGATCGTCGTCGTAGTACCAGGCGACCTCGGCGCCGCAGGCCGCGGCGTTCGCGACCTTCGGGATCACGTTCGAGGAGATGCGCACGTTGACCGCGCTCGCATCGAGGGTGCCGGTGGCGGGGACCGGGAGCGCCAGATCGCAGGCGAGCTTCGACGCCTTGACGACGGCGGTGGCGACGGCGTCGAAGAAGGGGGTCCAGGCTGCAGCGCCGTCGCAGATCTTGGCGCGCGGGCCGCCGGTCTTCTTCACGAGGTTCGTGTAGACCTGACCTGCGGCCGGCGGCGACGTCCCGTTCGAGTACTTGCAGATGGCTGCAGAGTCCGTCTCGGAGGCCCAGCCGTAGATGCCAGCGAACGTGTACCCCGCGAAGAGGCCCATCCGCGACGTGTGGAGGATCCCGGGCGGCAGGACCAGGTCCGCCGCAGCAAACGGGGCGGGATTCTTCCCGCCGGCGAAGGTCTCGAACTGCGTGGCGGTGAGGCGCGAGTCGTGATCGGTGACGATCACGATCGTCTTCGTCGCGTTGGGACGCAGGAAGTGCTTCCAGGGCTGGCCGCCGCGCGACTCCCCCTCGCGGTACCCGATGGTCTGATCCATCGAGCCAAGGAACTGCTCGAGCGGCTGTGTGCTGCGGATGTCGATGCTCGACTGGAAGAAGCGCGGTCCGTTGCCGCAGTTGGCGTCGCCCGCGAGCGGCTCGGGGATGCAGACGGGATAGAGAGAGCCGACCGGAGTCTTCCCGCGCAGCGAGAGCATCACCACGCGATAGTCGAGCGTCTTGGCGGCGATGCTCGCGGCGAACGCGTTCAAGCCGGCGTTCACCTGCTTGATGGGGACGTCCATGCTCGACGAGTTGTCGACCATGAAGATGATGTCGACCGGCTGCGCGACCGCGACGGCCTCCGCGGTGTTGCTCGCGCACGCAGCGTCCGGATCGATGAACGCGTCGAAGGCGCCGGTCTCGATCGACACCTCGAGCGCACCACCGCCGCCGGTGTCGAGACGCGCCGCGTCGGTCGGCGAGCCGTCCGCCATCGAGCCGTCGGCCCCGACGCCGCTGTCGCGGAGCTTCACCGTGGGGCCCTTGTCCTCGGTGCCCGCCGAGCAAGCAACCAGCAAGGGGAAGGCCCACACGACCAACACCAGACCTCGGGACCTCATCCTTCTCATGCGAGCGCCGGTCGCTTTAGCACAAGCCGTCTACGATGGCCCGCGATGGACTTCACCCTGCCGCCGCACCTCCAAGAGCTCCGCGTCCGCGTGCGCGCCTTCGTCGAGGAGAACGTCCTGCCGAACGAGCGGGCCATCGTCGCCGAGGACCGCCGGCGTCAGTACGACACGCTCCATTCGCTGCAGCGGAAAGCGCGCGAGGCCGGGCTGTGGGTCCCGCACCTCCCGAAGGAGCTCGGCGGACAGGGGCTCGGCGCGATGGGGATGTGCGTCCTGTTCCGCGAGATGGGTCGGAGCCCGGTCGGCGCGCGCGTCTTCCACTGCGACGCGCCCGATCAGGGGAACATGTCGCTGCTGCTGGAGAGCGCGTCCGAGTCGATCAAGAAGCGGTGGCTCGAGCCGCTCGTCGCAGGGGAGATCACGAGCGGGTTCTGCATGACGGAGCCTGCGCCCGGCGCCGGCGCCGATCCGTCGAACCTCAAGACGACCGCGACCCCCGACGGAGACGGGTACCGAATCGACGGACACAAGTGGTACACGACCGGCGGCGCGGACGCGTCGTTCCTCATCGTGATGGCGCGCACGGGCCCCGCCTCTGACAAGAACGGGGCGAGCATGTTCGTCGTCGATCGGCACGCCGAGGGCGTGGAGCACGTGCGCGAGATCCCGGTGATGGCGGAGCCGCTCCTCGCCCACCGCGAGGCCGAGCTGAAGTTCCACGGTGTGCGCGTCACGAAGGACGACGTCCTCGCGGAGATCGGCGACGGGTTCCGCCTCGCGCAGCGCCGGCTCGTGCCCGCCCGCCTCACCCACTGCATGCGTTGGCTCGGCTGGGCAGACCGCACGATGGATCTCTGTCGCGACTACCTGACGACCCGCGTGTCGTTCGGCCGCAAGCTCTCCGAGCACCAGATGATCCAGCAGAAGCTCTCGGAGAACGCCCGCGGCATCCACGCCGGCAACCTCATGACGTTCCACTGCGCGTCTCTCCTCGAGCGAGCGGCGCTCGAGCAAGGGCTCGCGAAGGAGGCGCGCGCGTACTCGTCGATGTGCAAGAACCACGTCGCCAAGCTGATCTGCCAGGTGCTCGACGACGCGATCCAGATGCACGGCGGCCTCGGCTACAGCGACGACATGCCCTTCGCCCAGTGGTACCGCATGGCCCGAGCGGCGCGACTCGCCGACGGCCCCGACGAGGTGCACGACGTGGTGGTGGCGCGCGAGTGGCTGCTCGGGCGCGTGAACCTGCTGGTCTGAACGAATGCGCTTCGCTCCGATCATCGCGTTCACCGCCGCGATCGGGTCGCTCGCCGCGACCCCGACGGAGCCGTTGCGCGTCCGGTGGAGCGTTTACGAAGGGTGTCCCGGCCCGAACGACTTGTGGCGCGAGATCGCGATACGAAGCTCGACCGTGCGGCGCGCGCAGACAGGGGAGACGGCGCACGAGGTCGAGGTCACGATCGTCCGCGAGGGTGATCGCAGCGTCGCGACGATCGTCCTCGACGCGGCGGCTCCGCGACGGGTGTCCGCTGCGACGTGCGAGGAGGTCGTCACGGCCGCCGCTATCGTGACGGTCATCGCGCTCGATCCAAGTGCGACCGCGACGCCCGTGCCGTCGACCGCCACATCACCGACAGCGGTCACGCCGTTGCCGATCGCATCTTCGTCCGCGTCCTCGTCGCCACCTCCGCCGTCCTTCGAGCCTCCTCACCCTCGCCCCATCCGAACACCAATCGACGTGGCACCGCGCCCTGCACCGGCACGCTCGTCACTAGTGCCTTCGCTCGGACTCGGCTTCGGCGCGATGCAGGCCGGAGCCGGCGGGGTGCTCACGACCGCAGTCGCATTCGACGTCGAGCGCACCGTGGGCGACCGCCCGGGATCATCCGTCCGGCTGTCGCTCGACCGCGGCGAGAGCTCGTTCGTCGCGAGCGGTCCCGAGACCGGTGCCTCGTTCACCTGGACGACCGGACGCCTCGAAACGAGCTTCGTGCCCTGG
>JBKJQC010001306.1:0-6334 GCA_046593995.1 Polyangiales bacterium | reverse complement strand
GTCGAACCCGCAGCGCGACGTGTCTGCCAACGTCACGATCGAAGAGGACGACGCCGAGGTCGGTCAGCCCGCGAACGTGCGCGTGGTGGCAAAGGCGCGTGTGCTCCCGCAGAACCTCGAGGTGTTCCTCCTCGGTCCGCGCTGGGTCGACGGCGCGACCGACGTGTCCGGCACCGGCGAGACGCACACCGCGCTCTCGCGGCACGCGTTCAAGATCACCAGCGACGTGCCGATCATCGCCTACCAGTTCAATCCGCTCGAGAACGTGAACGTCTTCTCCAACGACGCGTCGCTGCTCAAGCCGGCCGAGGCGATGGAGGGGCGCTACGTCGTCGTCGGATGGCCGCAGACGATCGCCAACAGCGACGATCCGAAGACGGACTTCCGGCTCGATCTCCGGAGCTTCATCACCATCGTCGGCATGCGCCCCAACACGGGCGTGAAGGTGAGGACCTCGACGCCGATCGTGGCCGGCGGCCCCATCGCGGCGACGGCGACGGGGGACACGGTCACGTTCACCCTGCAACCCTACGAGGTGATGAACCTCGAGAGTGGGAGCTTCGGCGCGGACTTCACCGGGACGATCATCGACGCGGACGCTCCGGTCGTCGTCTTCAGCGGGAGCGAAGCCGCCGACGCTCCCGCGTGGAAGGATCTCGCGTCACGCTCCTGCTGCGCCGATCACCTCGAGGAGCAGCTCGATCCTGCGCGGACCGCGGGCCGTCGCTTCGTCGTCGCACGTTCGCCGAACCGCGCGCGCGCCGTCCGCAACGCCGGGGCGAGCGCGATCGGACCGTTCGACGAGCCGGACTTCGTGCGCATCGTCGCCGTCGCGGAGGGGAAGATCCGCGTGCGGACCACGCTCGCGGACCCGAGCGGGCACTCCGACTTCATCCTGCAGGGGCAGGGGACCTTCCACGAGATCGAGGCGCACCAGGACTTCGCCATCGAGAGCGACGGCGCGGTCCACGTGAGCGTGGTGCAGGCGTCGCAAGAAGCCGCGGGAGTGCCGCGCGGATATCCAGGCGGGGATCCGAGCTTGCTCATCATGCCGCCCATCGAGCAGTTCCGGAGCGAGTACGTCTTCCTCACGCCCGACAAATACTCGTTCGACTTCCTCACCATCCTCGCGCCGCGCGGCGCGAAACAAGTCGCTGGCGCGGTCGTCGGCGAGGAGACGCAGCTCTTGTTCGACGGCGCGCCCTTCGACGCCGATGCCTGCGAGAAGGCCTTCGTCCCCCCGACGAAGAGCCCCGTGAACGGCGCCGACACCGGCTTCGGCTTCGACGTGTGGCGCTGTCAGCTCTCCTTCCCCATCATCGACGCCATCGCGGGCAACGTGAAGGTGACGCCGGGACGACAGAACGACGGTGTCCACCGCATCCAGGCGAGCCGGCCGATCGGCCTCGTCGTGTACGGCTTCGACTCGTTCGTGAGCTACGCCTACGCGGCCGGAACGGAGCTCGAGACCCTCACGCCGCGCTGAGCCGCCTGTTCCCACGCGAACCCGCCGAGAAAGAGCGCTGGTCGCGAGACGGAGCTATCCTGCTCCGCCATGCCCCTTCGCTTCGCGCGCACCGCCCCCGTCGTCACGTCGCTCCTCGTGGGCGGCGCCCTCGTGCTCGCCGCGGGCTGCGGCAGCGAGGATCGGCCGAGCGCCCCGCTCACGCCGATCGAAGAGACGGGTGCCGACACGGGGCTGCCCATCTTCGAGAGCGGCACCGACGGTGCGAGCGACGACGCATCGACCGAAGACGGCAGCACCCCCGACGGGACCTCGGGCGACGGCACGGTCCCGGACGGCAGCGGCGTCGACGGAACGGTCGCCGACACCTCGATGGCGGGTGATGCGACGGGCACCGATACGCGCGTGGTCGCCGACTCGGGCGTCGTTCTCTCCGACGCGCCCTTCGTCAAAGACACGTCCGTCGGTGAGGTCTTCGTCCTCGACAGCGCGTCGGGCGACGCGTCCCCGACGAACGTTCCGGTCGGGCAGGCGTGTACCAACAGCGCGCAGTGCGATCCGAACGGCGGCAGCGTCGGTGTCTGCAGCAACTCGGTCGGCGCGAACGCGATCGACCCCGCGCCCGCTTGCTTCGCGACCAGCTGCGACAACGGGTCGACCGACGTCGGCAAGGCGTGTGGCCTCGGCGGCGCAGGGCTCTGCGTCGGCGGCGGACCGGACGGCGTCTGTCGCCCGAAGTGCACCTTCGGCGCTGCCGGTGCGGCGCCGACGGGGTGCGTCGGCAAGACGGGGTGCAACGCGGTGTCGTGGTCGCGCGCGGGCGCGACGGTCACCGGCGTCGGCATCTGCCATGGCGGCTGCACACTGGATGCGGATTGCGGCGGCCAGGTCTGTCAGGTCGAGACCGGCGAGTGCGTCGTGACGAAGCAGACGTTCACGAAGACGCTTGGTCAGGCGTGCACGGCAACGAGCGAGTGCGACTGCGAGGGCTCCACCGCCACCGGCATCTGCACGCGCTTCTGTCGCGTGGGCGACGCGACCACGGCGTGCGGAGCGGGGTTCCGATGCGATCCCGGACTGCCCTCGAGCGACGGCACCGGCGCGCTCTTCACCTCGTCACCCGCCGGCATGGTCGGCAAGTGCCACAAGGAGTGCAACAACGCCGCCGATTGCTCGGCGTTCGGCGGCGTCTGCGAGGCGAACAACTCGACCGGCGCGAAGATCTGCCGGGTGCCGTAGCTCACTCCTGCGGGATGCAGTCGTAGGTGACGCGCCAATCGCTCAGCGTGGGCGAAGCTGCGGGCGCGGCGGCGGGGATGCCGTAGGCGTCCATCTGCAAGCAGGGATTGGTGCCGACCGAGTCGAGGAGGACGGGGCATGCGCCCGTTCCCGTGGCGGTTACGGAGCAGCTCTGCGTATCGGGCAAGAGCTTTGCCGTCGCGAGCGGGACGGGCGGGCTGGTGGTCACCGCCGCGTTGGTCGTGGGGCAGGTGCCGTCCGCGTTCTTCGCAAAGGTGCGGAAACGGAACTCGACGCTCGTGCCCGCAGGCGTGGACGAGGTGTACCCGAAGCGCTTCCACACCGGGATCGAGCCGGAGGGGCACACGCCCTCGAAGATGCGGGTCGTCGTCCACGGCGGGTACGTGGTGACCGGCATGGGCGTGCAGAGCGTCGCCGGGTTCGACTTGCTGACCGTCCAGTTGTTCGACGAGTTGCACTCGGCGACCTGACCGGTGACGCTGCCGATGTACGTGATGCGCGCCATCACCCAGTCGAGGTTCGCGATCCACGCCGAGGTGCCGCCTGTCGCGACGGCCTTCACCCGGAGGTTCGCGTCGCTCAGGTCGTTCGCGTTCGCGATCGCGACGGGGCCGAGCTGATACGTCGTCGAGGTGGTCGAGATGTTCGGGCCGACGCTCGCCGTGTTCAGGAGGGTCGCGCCGCCGTCCTTGTAGTTCGCGAAGGTGATCTTCTGATCCGCGGTCGTGTTGGACGACTTGATGCGCGCGAAGGTCGTCAGCGTGATGTTCGTCGCGCCGGCGGGCGGTTGGAAGCCGAAGCCGCTGAGCGTGATGGTGCCGGTCTCGAGGCCCGTCGCGTAGGCGACCTTCAAGCGGACGTTGTCGACCGACATCGTGAAGTCCGGATCGGCGCTCACGCCGTCGGTGACACGCGCGCCGCGGAGCGCGACCTTGAAGCCGTTGGCGAAGTCCGCCGCGGTCAGCGTCCCGCCGGCGTCGGCAGCGGTCCACGTGAGCGTCGAGGTCGTCTCGGTGTTCGCCGCGTACGTGGTGGCGAACGTCGCCGTCTTCTCGGCACCGAGCGCGACGCCGCCCGGGGTGTACGCGCGGATCCCCAGAACCTCGCTCGCGTTGCCGGCGTCGATCTTCCAGTCGGTCTCGATGGTGTAGCTGACGATGGTCGCGCCCGCGGGGATCGTCGGCGCCGCGAAGCCGCTCACGTCCATCGTGGCGCTGCTCACCGTGCCGCCGTAGGTCACGTCCGCGAGGATGTGGCCGAACCTCGCTTCGCGATTGCTCGTGCTCGACGACCACGCATCGGCGTGGACGACCATCCCCGGGAGATCCGCCATGGTCAGCGTGGCGATCGGGATCACCATCGTGCCGGTCAGGGCTGCATTCGCGGTCGTACTGGGCACCGGTCCAAGGGTCAAACTGTTGAGGTTCGTCGCCGCGGCCGTCTTGCGGATCGAGACGTATCCGGTGGTGCTCCCATCGAAGATGCCGCCTGCGCGAATGGTCAGTCCGGTCAGCGTCGCGCCCGCCGGGATCGTCGACGTGTCCATGCCGGTGAGATCCATCTGCGCTCGCTCGCTCGTGTTGTCGAGCCGCGACCTCATCCGGTTACCATCGCCCGCGGTGGCGAGATCCGCCACGATGCTCGAGCCGCCCGAAGCAACCCACTCACAGCCGAGGCCGCTCGCGCAGGTGTTCGTGCCGGCCGTCTTGAATGCGACCCGCTTGGTCCCCCCGTTGACGAACTGCACCGTCGCGAACGCGGTGTCGTTCGCCGTCACGTTGCCCGGGCTCGTCCAGTTGACGTTGTTCGCGGTCGTCGTCGCGGAGACTGCAGTCGTGGTCGTTCCGCCGCCGAACGCAATCGTCGACGGAGTGCCCTCGGTGCCGTCGGCCGCATTCGACGGGGTCACCCACGTGGTCGACTCCGCGACGCTGAAATAGACGTCCAACGTGGTCGTCGCGCCCGTCACGTTCGGCGGGTTGCACATGATCGACTCGGTACCATTGCTCGGGAAGTTCGAGTTCGGGACCGTGAAGGTGCGGCACTGCCCTGCGGGGAGGGCGCTCGCGCTGAAGCTGCCCGTTTCGGCCGCCGTCTTGAGGACGACGTCGCCCTGACCGGGGCTGTCGTCCGGGTAGTGCGGCGAGTTACCGGGGTAACCCATGCACTGGATGTCCTTCGTGAGCGGCGCCGTTCCACGGTTGCAGATCGTGAGGTTGCGGAACGTCGACGTGTCGGTCGGGCTGCAGACCGGCGGCGCGGTGATGTCGATGCCGGTGCAGCCCAGGAACGTCGACGTGAAGGGGACGCAGCAGCGCACGACGTTCGGCGTCACGCTGGTGTCGGTCCACTGACCCTCGGCGCCGACGCCGGAGCACTCGGCATCTGCACCGCAGCGCATGTCGAACTGACAGGCCACGGCCGCGGAGGCCGTGCCGCATCGATGATCGGGATCGACGCCCTTGTTCTGGAAGCCGCCCGGAACGTTCGAGGCCTCGAGCGTGATCGTCGGGCCGGGCAGGATCACCGTCTCGGAGTCGGAGGTGATGCCGGAGTCGGGCGCGTCGTTGAAGTTCTGGCAGTACGGGTTGCACGGGTTGTCCGTGCAGTTCGTCGACGAGCCGCCGACCACCTGCGTCGAGAGCCCCGGTGTGCCCTGGATGACCCTCGGGGCGACCTTCTTCGTGACGGTGCCGTTCGCGACGCAGGTGCCCCACGTGCCGTCGGCGTTGCAGGCCTGGGTGCCCTTCGCGCAGTCGACGACGCCGTCGCGCGACCCGAGCTCGATGCCGCAATCGCGGGAAGTGCCCTGGAGACACGGGCCGCCGCCGTTCGGGAAGGGGTTCGTGCCCCCACCGCCGTTGGCGAAGTCGCGGTCCTTGTCGCCGCTGCAGGCGCCGACGAGCCCGAACGCGACCAGCGCGACCAGGGCGACTCCGCCCCGCAGGATGGGGAGGCTCGTGCCTGACGGACTCGGACGCGGGCGGTCTTGCTGGAATTTCATCGGCTACCCTCGTCGAGCCGCGAGCGCGGGCGTGGCGACGACCGCAGGGGCAATGCACGACGTGGGCCGTACGCCGGACGGTTCATGGTCGTCCCCCTGAGGCTGGAAACGCGTAGCGGGCGGCGACTCGATCGATCGAGTCGGACCCCCCGGTCCGCAATGATTGCGAGTCGACCATCGATCGTTCATAGCCGCTCGCACGAGGTGGGAGCGACGCGCACTCAGTTCCTCACGCACACGACCGCGACGACCGCGGTGTTGTACTCGACGGGGCCGTAGCCGCTGACGAACCCCTTCGAGGTGCAGAAGCGATGGGTCGCGGCGTTGCAGTCCCAGCTGTCCTCGGCGCCGAGCACGCATCCACCGTGTCGGCTCGTGAGCTCGCTCCACCCGAGATCGCCGAACACCTGCGCGCGCGCCCCGGGCAGACCGAGGAACTCCCAGACGCCGGGCGCGTGCTTCTGCAGGACGGCGCTCGCGTATCCTTTCGCGTTGCCCGCGCGGTGCACGGCGGACTCGCAGACGCGGCGGCTCGCCATCGAGTCGTCGGCGCACGCGCTCTGTGCCGCATTCACATCGCTCCAGCCGCCGGACATCGTCCCCCC
>JBKJQC010001204.1:0-9189 GCA_046593995.1 Polyangiales bacterium | reverse complement strand
GCAGCCGCTTCGGCGGTGCCTTCCGGCTTCGCGTTCGCCGCGCGCCACGCCGCGAGCTTCTTCGTACGACGCTTCTTCTGCCACTGACGACGGGGGGGATCCTGCGGAGCTGCCATGGGGGGCCCGATCTCGTCGCAATCCTCGCGGGGCGCAAGATGTCTCGGACCCCGAAAGGCGACCCCACGCGGCGTCCGGTCGGAGTCGGACGCCCGAGTGTTCAGGAGCCTCGGCCCCGGTGGCGGAGCCGATCGACCCCGACCGCGACCGCGATGATCCCGCCGGTCACGATCTCCTGGACCCAGTTCGGCATCCCCATGTGGGTCGCGCCAGTCTTCACGACGGTCATGAGAAAGGCGCCGATCATCGCGCCGAGGATCGATCCCTCGCCCCCGGAGAGCGATCCGCCGCCGATGACCACTGCGGCGATGACGTCGAGCTCGAGGCCCGCCGCGGTCGTCGGATCGCCGACCGTCAGCGTCGAGAACTCCATCACCCCGGCGAGCCCGGCGCAGGTGCCGGCGAGCGCGTAGACCGCGAGCTTCGTCGGCTCCACCCGCACGCCACACAGCCGCGCGGTGTGCTCGTTCGAGCCGATGGCGAAGACGTGACGGCCGAAGCGCGTCGACCCGAGGACGACCGACGCGACGACCGCGAGGGCGAGGGCGATCCACACGCCGGTCGGGAAGAGCAGAAACGCGCGATCCGGGGCGAGCGGGGCGAGCAGCACGTCGAGCCCACGCGCGGGAGCGTCGATCTTCTGCTCGTTCGCGAGCCCCTTCGCCGCGCCGCGGAGCGCGGTCATGGTGGCGAGGGTGGCGATGAACGGGAGGAGGCCGAGCCGCGCGACCAAGACGCCGTTGAGGGCGCCGGCGGCGGTCGCCGCCGCGATTCCTCCGAGCGCGGCGACCACGGGACCGTGCCCCGCGACGAGGAGCTTCGCGACGACGACGCTCGTGAGCGCGACCGAGGAGCCGATCGAGAGGTCGATCCCGCCGGAGACGATGATCATCGTCATGCCGACGGCGGCGATCGAGACCACCACCGTCTGCCGCATCATCGTGATGAAGTTGTTCGCGCTCGCGAAGGTGTCCGGTCTCAGCGCCACGAAGACGATCCACAAGAGGATCAGCGCCGCGAGCGGACCGACCCACGGCTTCCTGAACGCTCTCTGCAGAGCTGCGTTCACGCAACGCTCGCTTCCTTGAGGATCGCGTGCTCCGTCCACTCGGTGACGGGCCGCGCGTCGCCGAGACGCCCGCGTCGCATGACGGCGATGCGATCGCAGAGCCCGAGGAGCTCGGGGACGAAGCTCGAGACCACGAGGATGCCCTTGCCGCGGCGCGCGAGCGCGTCGATCAGCTCGTAGATCTGGGCCTTGCTCCGGACGTCGATCCCGCGCGTCGGCTCGTCGAGGAGCAAGACGTCGACGTCGTGGTGGAGGAGGCGCGCGACCGCGACCTTCTGCTGGTTCCCACCGGACAGGCTCGCGATCGGGACGGTGCCGTCCGGTGCGCGGATGCCGAGCTCGGCGATGAACCGTGCGGCGATCGCCTGCTGTGGGCCCTCGCGGACGATCGCCGGCAGCCGCGACAACGTGAGGTTCTCCTCGACCGACCGCGCGAGCATCAGACCTTCGCCTTTGCGATCCTCGCTCAAGAGCCCGATCGAGTGCGCGAGCGACGCATGGGGTGGGCGTGGGCCGACAAACGAGCCGAGGCGGATCTCGCCGCTCTTCACGCGCTCGAGGCCGAAGATCGCGCGCAGGAGCTCGGACCGTCCCGCGCCGACGAGGCCGGCGATCCCGAGCACCTCGCCGCGATGGAGCGTGAGCGTCGCGTCGACCAGCGAGAGGGCAGGGCGCGGGCTCGCCGACAACCCGCGGACCTCGAGGAGCACGTCACCGCGCTCGCGGGGCGCGTGCGGCGCGAGACGCTCACCGAGGTGCACGGTGCGACCCGCCATCGCAGAGACGAGCGCATCGACGTCGGTCTCGGCGATCGCGCCGCACGTGACGGACGCGCCGTCTCGGAGAACGGTGTAGCGATCGCAGAGGCGCATGACCTCCTCGAGGAAGTGCGAGACGTAGAGCACCGAAAGGCCGCGGTCGCGCAGGTCCCGGACGAGCGCGAAGAGCCGCTCGGCGTCCTCGTGGCCGAGGCTCGACGTCGGTTCGTCGAGGATGAGCAGACGCGTCCCCTCGTAGGAGAGCGCGCGCGCGATCTCGACGAGCTGACGGGCAGCCGGTGACAGATCGCCGACGCGATCGTCTCCGTGGATACGCTGCGCGCCGACCCGACGAAGCGCCTCCTCGACGCGTCTCTGCGCCCGACGGCGGTCGACGAACCCGAGCCGCGTCGGCTCGTCGCCGAGCAGGATGTTCTCCTCCACGCTCAGGTGCAGGCAGAGCGAGAGCTCCTGGTGCACGATCGCGACCCCGCTGTGCAGCGCAGCGCGCGGCGTCGCCGGGCTGTAGGGCGCGCCGTCGAGGGTGATCGTCCCCGCGTCCGGACGGAGCGCGCCACCGAGGATCCCCATCAGCGTGCTCTTCCCCGCGCCGTTCTCGCCGAGGACCGCGTGCACCTCGCCCGCTCGTACCGTGAGCTCGACGCCGGCGAGCGCATGGGTCGCCCCGAAGGACTTCCGCACGCCGCGGACGACGAGCCGCTCCATCACAAGGTGATCCACACGAAGAGCAGGAACGTGTGCCCGAGCTTCTCCGGCCTCCCCTCGCGATAGATGGTCTGCGCGACGTACGACGGCTCGAGGATCAGCTGCTTGATCGGCTGCCACTGGGGGCCGATGCCGAAGCGATTCTGGTCGATGCCGGCGCGGGGCCCCTTCTCCTTCTCGTTCAGGTGGAAGAACATCTCGTCCCACACCGCGAACCCGAAGCCGTTCCAGCTCTTCGGCCGGTAGACGAAGCGCGCCATGTACCGCGGGCGGAAGACGAGCCCGGTCTCGAGGAAGCGCTCCTCGAAGCGGAAGCGATTCTGCAGCTGCGCGCCGCGGCTCTCGTAGACGTGGTTGATCTGCTGCCAGGGGCGGTGCTCGTCGGCGTACTTCGGTCTGTGCGAAGGCGTCCACGCGTAGCCGAGCCACACGGCGAATCCGTGGCCGAGCGGGTATTGGATCGCCGGACGGACGATGGTCGTCACGAGCTTGCTCGCGTCCTCGGCGAGGCGCACCTGGCCTTCGAACCAGAAGCGCGCCTTGCCGACGAGCGGCCCCTGGACGATGGGCGCGATCCAGATCTGCTCGTCGGTTTCGGTCGCCGAGGCGCTCGCGGTGGAGAGCAACGTCGCAGCGGCGAGGAGGAGGAGGGGGGGGAGTTTTCGCATCACGTGGGGTGGAGGAGCTTTTGGATTTCTGGGGTCTCGACGTTCGCCTTCGTGACGAGCGTCGCGCCGGTGTCGATACGTTTCTCGACCGGCTCGTTGCGGAGGTGCGCGGCCATCGTCTTCACGGCGAGATAGCCGATCTTCTGCGGATCCTGCAGCACGAGCGCGTCGATCTGCCCGGCGCGTACGCCTTCGACGAGCTTGTCCGAGGCGTCGAACCCGACGAAGCGCACCTTCCCGGCGAGGCCTGCCGTCTGCAGCGCGCGGAGCATCCCGAAGGTGGTCGACTCGTTCGGCGCGAAGATCGCGTCGATCCCGCCTTTCGCGGCCTCGAGGCTCGCGAGCAGGTTCTCGCTCGTCTTGTGCGCCGTCTCGGTGGTCGCTCCGCCGTACTGGTTTTCGCTGACGACGCGGATCTCCGCGTTCTTCTTGATGCCCTCGAGGAACCCCTCTTCGCGATGCGTCGTGCTCGCGGAGCCCTCCTGGTAACGCAGGACGGCGACCTTCCCCTTGCCGGAGAGCGCCTTCGCCACGTGGTCGGCGGCGAGCTTGCCCGCGGCGCGGTTGTCGGTCGCGACGAAGCTCACGTGATCGCTCCCCTGCAGATCGCTGTCGAAGATCACGACGGGGATCTTCGACTGCGCGGCCGCCTTGACCGATCCGACGAGCCCCTTGTCGCTGAGCGGCGCGAGCACGATGCCGGAGACGCCCTGGGCGACGAAGCTCTGGACGACGTCGATCTGCGCCTTGAGATCGTCCTCCTTGAGCGGGCCCTTCCAGATGATCTCCACGTTCGCCTCCTTCGCGGCCTTCTCCGCGCCGGCGTGGACGGCCTTCCAGAACTCGTGGGTCGTGCCCTTGGGGACGACGGCGATCCGGAGGGTCCCCGGGGCCGACCCCTTCTTGCAGCCGACAGCCAACGGAGCGGTGAGCGCGGCGATCGTGAGCGCGAACTCGCGGCGGGTACGCATGACCCAACATGCTAACGCGCGATCGCGCCGACGCGGTCGCGCAAACGGATGTTCTAATCGTCGTTGCCCGTTGCAGTCACGCCCGTCGGTGCCGATGCTGCGTGGCTCTTCCACAACGCGACCAAGTGCAGCGAGAACGTGTAGGCTCGGCGGCTAAAGGGGCGAATGATGCGACACAGGATGATTGCGATCACAGCCGCGGGGCTCTTCGCTGCCGCGGCGGTGGCGGTCACGCCGCGCGCGCGTTGCGACGAACCGAGCCTCGCGGACAAGGCCTCCGCGCGAGATCTCTTCGCCGAGGGCGTCGCGCTCCGCGCAAAGGGCGATCACAAGGGTGCGCTCGCGAAGTTCAACGAGGCCTACGTCCTGTGGCCGTCACCGAGCACTGGCCTCGAGTTGGGGCGGGCGCACATGCAGCTCGGTGAGCTGATCGAGGCCCGCGAGCGTTTCCTCGAGACCGCCAAGCTCCCACCGAAGCCGACCGAAACCCCGGCAGCCCAAGGTGCGCGCGATGAGGCGCAGGGCCTCGCCGCCGCGCTGCTCCCGCGGATCCCGTCGCTCGTGTTCAAGGTGAGCGGCGCTCCGGCCGGAGCGAACGTGCGCATCGTGCTCGATGGCCGTGAGCTCCCATCGAGTGCGTCGCGGAAGGTCAATCCGGGCAGGCACGCGGTCCTTGCCAAGGCATCCGGCCTGCCGGACGTGACGCTAGAGGTACACCTCGAGGAGAGCGAGACTCGGGAGGTTCCGCTGGTGTTCGGCACGGCCGCGCCGGCTCCCGGGCCGCCTGCCGCGACAGAGCCTGTCGGTTCGCCGCCGGTGTCGCCACCGCCGCCGCCGGGCGCAGGTCGCACGACCGATGCGCCACGTTCGGGAGGGCACACCGGGACCATCGGTCTGATCACGCTCGGTGGCGGGGTCTTGGTGATGGGCGTCGGCGGCGTGATCGGACTGTCGGCGAGCTCGAAGTATCACGACGCGAAGGACGCGCACTGCAACGGAGACGTGTGCAGCGCCGAGGGCAAGCAGTCGACCGACGATGCGCGCGGCCTCGCCGCCGTGGGGACGATCGTCTTCGGGGTGGGGGCGGTGGTGGCGGTCGGCGGCGCGTTGTTGTGGCTGACGGCGCCGCGCGCGGAGGCAACAACGGCGAGCGGGATCACCCACGTCGGCTTCGGTGCTGGGACGTTGTCGCTCGGCGGGAGGTTCTGATGCGCACCGCGAAGTGGCTTCCGCTGGGTCTCGCAGTCGCTCTCGCGGTCGGCGGCTGTAGCACGGTGTTCGGTCTCGACGAGTTGCGCGGTCCAGTCGCCGAGGACACGTTCGCGGAGGACACGCGCGTCGCGGACACGACGGTGCAGGATGACGTCGCGGACACCCTTGTCGACGACGTGGATGACAGCACGGTCGACGACACGCAGAGGGTCGACGGCGCTCCGGGGGACGTCGCCATCGATAGCGTGGCCGAGACGACGGTGGCCGACACGAGGGCGGCGGACACCACGGCGGTCGACTCGACAGTGGCCGACACCGGCACGCCCGACACCGGCAGGCTCGACACCGCCACGCTCGATAGCGGCACGCTCGATAGCGGCACGCTCGATAGCGGCACGCCCGACACCGGCACGCCCGACACCGGCACGCCCGACACCAGCACGCCCGACACCAGTACCACCGACACGGGCACGCCGCCGTCGTGCGTGGGCGGGTTGTCGTGCAACGGCGAGAGTTGTTGTACGAGCCCGTTGGTGACGGGGGCAGCGTTCAGCCGGAGCTACGACGGGGTGACGAGCGGGTACACCGATCCGCAGTTCATGGCGACGGTCAGCAGTTTCCGCTTGGACAAGTACGACGTGACGGTGGGGCGGTTTCGGAAGTTCGTGACCGCGGTGGTCGCCGGTTGGAGACCGCCGGCTGGGTCCGGGAAGCATGCGCACCTGACCGGCGGGGGGCTGAACGGCGGGAGCGAGCAGGGCTGGGACGCGTCATGGAACACGAACCTACCGGGCGACAAGCCGACGTGGGACGGCACGACCGCTCTCACGTGCAGCCCGGACTACCAGACGTGGACGCCGGGGTCCGGCGCCAACGAGACTCGTCCGATCAACTGCATCAACTGGTATCAGTCCGCTGCGTTCTGCATCTGGGATGGTGGGTTCCTGCCTTCGGAGGCGGAGTGGAACTATGCGGCCGCGGGTGGTGGTGACCAGCGGAAGTACCCGTGGGGACCGACGGTGCCGGGGACGAACGCGAACCTAGCGATCTACGGCTGCTACTACAACGGCACGGGCACGTGCGCGCAGGTGGCGAGCATCGCTCCGGTGGGATCGGTGGCTGCGGGCAACGGGCGTTGGGGGCAGTCGGATCTCGGGGGGAACGTCTGGCAGTGGACCCTCGATGGGCCCAAGACTCCGTACAACGAGACCGACTGCAACAACTGCGCATATCTAGCCGCCACCTCCATCCGCGTGCTTCGGGGGGGCGCGTTCAACATCGGCGCCCAGTTCCTGCTCTCGAGCTACCGCCACGAATACGCGGCGGCGGGTCGCCTCGGCGACGTCGGCGCCCGCTGCGCGAGAGCGCCCTAGACAAGTCGGCAGGCGGTTCGTTCGAAGTCGAACCCGCGTTCGTCGCTCGCTACTGACGAGGCGCTCGACCCGCAATCACAACAAATTCACCGGTCGCTCGTGGGGCGCGCGAATGCGACGATGTTGCGATGCGCGCAGCGACGGTTTCGGTGTTCGTGTTGCTCGCCGGGTGCTCGAGCAGCACGCCGGTCGCGTCGACCGGTGACGGAGGTGTCGACGCGCCGTCGTCGCCGCTCCCCTGCGAGGTGTCTGCCATCCTCGAGCGACGTTGCCAGAGCTGCCACGGAGCGACGCCCACCTTCGGTGCGCCGATGCCGCTCGTCACGCACGGCGATCTCACCCGGCCCTCGCCGACCGAGCCGTCCAGGAAGATCTACGAGGTGATGAAGGATCGCATCCACCGCGAGGTCGGCGAGGTCGGGCGCATGCCGCAGAAGCCGAACGCGCCGCTCTCGTCGGCGGATCGCGCGACGCTCGATCGCTTCGTCGACGGCGGTGCGCCCTCGGGTGCGATCGGCAAGACCTGCGGCGGATCGGGGGCCGACGCGGGCGTCATCTCGACCCTCGGGTGCTCGCCGGACGTGACGGTGCGCCCGACCTCGAAGTTCACGATGAAGAAGACCGATGCCGACCTCTACGTCTGTTACGGCTTCGACCAAGAGGTCCTCGCGAAGCGACACATCACCGGCATCGCGCCGCGGATCGTGAACTCGAAGATCGTCCACCACGTGCTCTTGATGCAGTCCGACAAGCCGTACAACGACGGCACACCGACGCCCTGCGCCGAGAGCGGCGTCGCGCTGATGCGGATGCTCTACGCCTGGGCGCCTGGCGTCGGCTCCTTCGAGCTGCCGGAGGTGGCCGGGCTCCCTGCCGAGCCGGGGAAGACGCACTACGTGGTGCAGATCCACTACAACAACCTGCGCGGCCTCGAAGGCGAGACCGACGACTCCGGCTTCGAGCTGTGCTCGACGGAGAAGCTGCGCGCGAACGACGCGGACGTCCTCGCGTTCGGGACGCTCAAATTCGAGATCCCCGCGAAGTCCAAGCTCGACGTCACCGCCGCGTGGAAGGTGCCGGCGAACATCCCCGAGATCCACGCCATCGGCTCGTTCCCGCACATGCACCAGACGGGGAAGTCGATCGCTACGACGCTCCATCGCGCGGACGGGAGCGACGCCGTCGGTCTGGGCGCGGCGCCCGCGTTCGACTTCGGCAGTCAGTTCTTCCTGCCGCTCCCCGGTGTCTCTATCAAGAGCGGAGACTCCGTGCAGACGCGGTGCGTCTGGGAGAACCCGCGCGAGACGCCGGTGAAGCAGGGCGAGAACACGGCCGACGAGATGTGCTTCAACTTCACGATGTACTACCCGAAGATCAAGGTCACGCCGTGGTCCTGGGCCTTGCCTTCGTACCTCGCGACGACGACGGTCAACCCGCCATGAGCGCGCGATAGGCCATCTGGTCTTCGTACATGCGGAGGAAGATCTGGTGCTTCCGCGCATGGAACGTCGCGATCTCGCCGTCGCGCGGGGCCGCCTCGATGACGCGTGAGACGCGGGACATCGCGCCCATAGCCGCGACGATGCTCGGGAACGCGCCGGACGCGACGGCGCCGAGGATCGCCGCCCCGAGCAGCACGCCTTCGCGCGTCTCGGGGAGGGCGATGCGGCAGCCGGTGACGTCGGCGTGCTCGCGGAGGAAGAGCGCGTTCTTGGTGTCGCCGCCGGATGCGACGAGGGTGTCGATCGCATAGCCGCCCTCGTTCATCGCCTCGATGACGTGTCGCGTACCGTGCGCGATCGCCTGCACCGTCGCGAGGTAGACGAGCGCCAAGGCGTCGACGTCGTCGCGCAGCGTGAGGCCGCTGACCATCCCGCGGAGCGTCGCGTCCGCGCGCGGAGAGCGATTCCCGTGATGCTCCGGGAGCACGTGCAGATCCTTCGCGAGGGCGGCGGGGAAGGGGGCCTTTGCGGCGAGCGCGTCGAGCCGTGCGTTGAGGAGCGCGTACGCCGTCGTGCCGATTTTCAACGCCTCGCCGCGCAGCTCGGGGCCGCGGGCGTGTGCGTCGATGACATGGTCGATGAGCGCACCGGTCGCCGACTGGCCCCCCTCGGTGAGCCAGAGGCCAGGGATCATCGCGGATGCATAAGGACCCCATACACCGGGGACGAACTTTGCTTCCCGCGATACCGCCATGTGGCAGGTCGAGGTGCCGCCGATGAGCGCGATCCGCTTCTCGAGCGCGGCCTCGTCGGGGGGGCCCTCGCCCGGCAGCTCCGCGCCGATGGTGCCGAT
>JBKJQC010001146.1:0-3142 GCA_046593995.1 Polyangiales bacterium | reverse complement strand
GCGCCGCGTCTTCGACGCGGTCAACGCTACGAAAGGGCTGACGGGGTCGGCGGTCCTCGAGCGCCTCTAGCGCGCGTGAGGGTCCTCGCGCTCGTGTCGCTCCCGACGCTCGGCGCTGGTAACCGTCTGCGCATCGAGCAGTACGCCCAGCCGCTCGCTGAGCAGGGCATCGTCCTCGATGTCGCGCCGTTCTTCGACGACGCGACCTACCGGGTGCTGTACCGGCCCGGGGCGACGATCACGAAGGTCGCCGGCGTCGCCCGCGGTGTGGCGCGACGGATTCGCGATGCCGTGCGCTCGCGGGGCTACGACCTCGTCATCGTCTACCGCGAAAGCGCGGCCCTCGGTCCGCCACTCTTCGAGCGCCTCCTCGGACGGCTCGGCGTGCCGTACGTCTTCGACTTCGACGACGCCGTCTTCCTCCGCCCGATCCACCCGGCCAATCAACGCTGGTCGTGGCTGCGCCATGCGTCGCGCGCCCCGTTCACTGCCGCGCACGCGGCGGCGGTCATCGCCGGAAACGAGTACCTTGCTGACTGGGCGCGGACCTGGAGTGCCAATGTCACGGTGATACCGACCCCGGTCGATACCGACCGCCACCTGCCGCGGCCGGACCGCCATAGCTTGAGAGGTCCCGTCGTCCTCGGCTGGGTCGGCTCGAGCACCACTTCGCCGTACCTCCGGCTCCTCGACCGCCCGCTGACCATGCTCGCCGAGGGTGGCACGCCCCGGCTGCGCGTCATCGGTGGCGTCTACGCGCGCGACGCGGCGCTCGTCGAGCTCCTGCCGTACGACCTCGAGGCCGAGCCGTCCCAGGTCGCCGACTTCGACATCGGGCTCCTGCCCGAGCCCGACGATCCGTGGTCACGCGGCAAAGGCGCGTTCAAGGCGATGCTCTACATGGCCGCCGGTGTGCCTGTCGTTGCGTCGGACATCGGGGTGAACCGCGAGGTGATCGGCGAGGGCGGGTTCTGCGTCACGAGCGATGAGGAGTGGGTCGCGCGCGTGCGGGAGCTCGCCGCGGACCCCGAGCTGCGCCGGCGCATGGGCGACGCTGGGCGCGTGCGGATCGAGGAGCGCTACTCGCTCCGTGTTCAGGCCCCGCGGCTCGCGGCCGTGCTGCGCTCGGCGCTCGGCCGATGACGCCGCCGGTGGACTGGCTCGTACCGCTCCTCGTCTGTCCCGAGTGTCGCGGTCCGTTGCGGCTCGATGGCGATTTCCTCGTCGGCACCGCACCGGGCTGCGGCGATCGCTACCCGGTCATCGACGGGATTCCGCGCCTCCTTCGTGGTGGCCACCGCCCCGGCGTCGTCCGTGCGCATCGGATCTGGTTCGACGCGACACCCGAGCGGGCGGCCCTCGCGGGCATCTGGGAGTCGAAACCGGCGATGCCGGAGCCGATCGTCGCCGCGTTCGACGACGAGTGGTCCCGTCACGCGACGGTGGGGACGCCGGATCACTCCGTGGCATTCGACGGCTATGCGGACCTCGTCCCCGCGAGCGCGTTCGACCGCGAGCTGATCGTGCTTGACGCGGGCTGCGGGGCGGGACGCTGGAGCTACCAGATCTCGACGCGTGGTCCGCGCGTCATCGCCCTCGACCTCGGGCGCAGCGTCGAAGTCGCCGCTCGCAACACGCGCTCGACGGGACGTGTGGCCGCGATCCAGGCCGATGTTCGCGACTGTCCGATCACGGTCGGCGGGGTCGACTGGGCCTGCTGCCTCGGGGTGCTCCATCACGTACCTGACGCCGGGCCGGCGCTCGCGCGCGTCGCCGCGAGCGTCCGGCGGGGTGGCTTCGTGCTCGTCTACCTCTATTACGCTCTTGACGGGCGCGGGCCCCTGTTCCGCGCCGCGTTCTTCGTTGTCGATCGCCTGCGCCGGGTCACCAGCCATCTGCCGCGCACGGCGACCCGCGTGTTCGCCGACGCCATCGCGGTCACCGTGTACTGGCCGCTTGCGCGCCTCTCTCTGCTGCTCGCCCGCATCGGCGCCTGTGGCCTCTCGGACGCGATCCCGCTCCGGTACTACCGCGATCAGCCGCTCCGTGCGATGCGTAACGACAGCCTCGACCGCTTCGGCACGACCCTCGAACTGCGCTACACGCGGGAGGGATTCATCAGCTTCCTCGAGGAGTCCGGTCTCGGAGACGTCGCCGTCTCCCCGCTTGCGCCGTTCTGGCATGGTGTCGGGCGGCGGCGCGGTGACCGAGAATGAACCGCGTGAGTGGCGGATCGGCGTACCGCTCAGTCGAGGCGTGCCGGATCTGCGGTTCGAGCGAGCTGTGGGCCTTCCTGTCGCTTGGAGAGACGCCACTCGCGAACACCCTCGTCCGACCCCTCGCGCTCTCTTCGCCCGAGCCCCGGTACCCCCTCGAGGTCATGCGCTGCGCCGCGTGCGGGCTCGTGCAGCTGAGCATCGTCGTCGATCCTCGGATCCTCTTCGGCTCGGACTATGCCTACACGACCTCAGCGTCCGCCCCGATGGTGTCCCACTTCGATCGGTACGCCGACGAGATCGTCGCGAAGCTTGGCCTCGCCGGGCAGCTCGTCGTCGAGATCGGGAGCAACGACGGAGTGTTGCTGCGTCCTCTCGCCCAACGAGGTGCCCGCGCGCTCGGCGTCGAGCCGGCGGCGAACGTCGCGCGCGCGGCGAACGCCGAGGGACTCGAGACGCTGAACGAGTTCTTCGGCGAGGACGTTGCACGCCGCATCGCGGCCGAGCGCGGCCCCGCGAAGGCGGTCGTGGCGAACAACGTCCTCGCCCACATCGACGACCTCGGCGCGGTGGTCCGCTCGCTCGATGCGCTCCTCGCACCCGACGGCGTGTTCGTCGCCGAGTTCCCGTATCTCGGTGACCTCGTCGAGCACGTGGAGTACGACACGGTCTACCACGAGCACCTTTCGTACTTCTCCATCGGCCCGCTCCAGCGCCTCTTCGGTGACGCCGGCTTCGCAGTCGTGGATGCCGAGCGGCAGAGCGTGCACGGTGGCTCCCTGCGAGTCTTCGTCGCGCGTGCCGGACGGGCGCCGTCGGCGTCGGTGCGCGCGCTCGCGGATGCGGAGCGGCGGGCGGGCCTGCACGAGCGGGCGGCGTACGAGCGCTTCGCGCTCCGCGTCACCGAGTCGCGTGACTCGCTCCGT
>JBKJQC010001121.1:0-7352 GCA_046593995.1 Polyangiales bacterium | reverse complement strand
CCCCGGAATCGCGACCCCGTTCACCAGCGCGCCGGCCGGTCGCGGCGGAATGCCGGGCGGCGGCGCCGTCGATCTCGTCATCGTGCGCGAGAACACCGAGGGGATGTACACGGGCATCGAGCACCAGATCCTGCCGGGAGTCTGCGAGGCCGTGAAGATCGTCACCGAGGTCGCGAGCACGCGCATCGCGGAGTTCGCCTTCGCCTACGCCGAGAAGTTCGCCTACCCGCGCGTGACCATCGTCCACAAGGCGAACATCATGAAGCTGACCGACGGTCTCTTCCTCGAGTGCGCCCGCGCGGTCGCCCGCCGCTACCCGAGCATCGAGCCGGTCGAGATGATCGTCGACGCGTGCGCCATGAACATGGTGCGAAACCCGAACCGCCTCGGCGTGATCGTCACCCTCAACCTCTACGGCGACATCCTCTCGGACCTCGCGGCGGGTCTGGTCGGCGGTCTCGGCATCGTCCCCGGCGCCAACATCGGGAAGGACTACGCGGTGTTCGAAGCCGTGCACGGCTCCGCGCCGGACATCGCCGGGAAGGGGCTCGCGAACCCCACGGCGCTGATCAACAGCTCGATCATGATGCTCGATCACCTCGGTGAGCACGACGCCGCGCGCAGGATCGAGCGCGCGCTCCGCGACGTCTACGAGCGCGATCTCGCGCGCACGGGAGACCTCGGCGGTCGCAGCACCTCGCGCGAGTTCACCGACGCGATCAAGCTCTGTCTGCAGCCCGGACCGCCGCCGTCGAAAGCGCGCGAGTCGGACGCCTGAGAGGTCGTGAATCTTTCGCTCTCCTCCACGATGGACCAACAGGGACGGGGAGGCGAGGAGTTCAGAGGGAGGTCGAGCATGTGCTGCCGCGCGCGGACATCAACGTTTTGGCGGCCGTGGTGTCATCGACGTCGTCGCCTCGTCCGGCAGACCTCAGGTCCTGCCCCCTCTCGGCTCCCCGGCTCCCTGTTGGTCGGCGGCTCGGTCGAGACCAAAGAGTTCACGCTCTCTGAGCGTCAGAACGACCAGCCGAGATTGAACGTCGTGAAGAGCTGGACCCGCCTTCCGCCAGTTTCGAGCGGCTGGCCGGCGGCGTCCTCGGGTTTCTGACGAACGGCGACGACCGAGAGCCCGATCTGCGAATCGAGCGTGAAGCCCGCGCTCGTGACCCACTTCCACCCGACGAACGGCGACACTGCGAGGTTCGCGCCCGCCGAGGTGGCGTCGACGCCCTTCGGCACCTGCAGCCACATGACCTCGGCGCCGACGTCCATGCCGCCGTCGAAGGAGCCCATCGCGTAGTACCGGAACTGCCCGCCGACGTTCCAGAACGTCCCGCCGTTGCCGTCGTGGAACGGGAGGTGCTTCCCGGCACCCCCGATCACGGCGACGCCGATGTCGGACGAGATCCGCGCCTCCACCATGCCCTCGAAGTACGGGCCGATCAGCTGCAACGGCGCGATCGTCGCCGTCAACATCCGGTGCGGCTCCTCTTCGGCGTCCTCTTCCTCGACCACCACCACGCGCCGCTTCTTCGCGTCCGCATCGCGCGTGACGAGAAGAGCAGCGAGAGACGACGCGACGAGCGTCGCGCAGAGGACCGAACGCATCAGAGCGATCGTAGCAGCCCCACGCACATTCGAGCGCGCTCGCGGCCCCCTTCGCAGGCAGCGGTCTTCTCTGGCACGGGGCGAGCGCGATAGGCTGCGACGGTGCCCGATGGCAGCTCGCGCAAAGACGGCGCTTCCCAGCGAGAAGCGCTCCTCGAAGATCTGAAGCGGCGGCTCGACGCGGCCGCGGACGATCCACAGCGTCGCGCGCGGCTGCTCGTGGAGCAGGGCCTCGCGCTCGAAGCGAGCGATGCGGCAGGGGCGCGTCGCGCGTTCGAAGCCGCTGCACGGGAGAACCCCGATCTGCTCGGCGCCGTCCGCGAAGCGCGTCGCGTTTCCGAGTCGAGCCTCGACTGGATCGAACGCGAGAAGCGGCTCGTCGCCACCGACGCCGAGCGCGCCGAGCTGCTCGTCGAGCGCGGCCGCGCGCTCGCTCTCGCGACCCGCCACGAGGACGCCATCGAGAGCTACGACGCAGCCCTCCGGCTCGCGGCCGATCACCCCGACGCACTCGCGGGCCTCGAGACGTCGCTGCTCCACCTCGCGCGCGCCACCGGCGACGCGGCTCCGCTCGCGGCGCATCACGCGCGGCTCGCGCACGCCTTCGCGAGCGACAAGCGTCTCGCCGCCCTCCATCACGTCCTCCGCGCACGCATCTTCGAGCGGGCGGGCGACGACGCGGCCGCCGAGTCCGCGTACGCCGACGCGCTCGTCGAACGTGACGACGAGCTCCTCGCGCGTGAAGGGCTCGCACGCGTCCTCCTCCGTCGCGGCTCGTACGCACGGCTCCGCGAGCTGATCCTCGAGGACGAGTCGCGGACCGAGCACCCCTATCGCAGGGCGCGGCTCCTCTACGTCGCGGCGCGCATCTCGACGGATCGACTCGACGACGACGCGGGCGCGGTCGAACGTCTGAAGCGTGCTTCGTCCTTCGCGCCGACCGAGCCGCGCTTCGATGCACGCGTGCTCGAGGAGCTGGTGCGGCTCCTCGAGGATCAGGGGGACACCCACGGCGCGGCCGAGGTGCGTCGCAAGCTGATCGATCTCGAGCCGATCGCGACGGTTCGCGCGATCGAGGAGCGCCGTCTCGCGGCCGACCTCGAGGTGCTCTCCGATCCGCTCGGCGCGGTGACCGCGCTCCAGGCGGCCCGCGCGATCGAGCCCCTCGACGACCTCGCGCTCGCCACGCTCGATCGACTGCTCGCGACCCTCGGCCGCGACGACGAGCGCCTCGGCTCGTGGATCTCGGAGGCGACCCGCCCGGGCGATCCGGCGCGCAGCGCGCGTGCGTACGTGCGCGCAGCGACCATCGCCGACGGCGCGCTCGGTCGCTCCGACGACGCCCTACGCATGGCCCGCACCGCGTGGGCGACGAAGCCCGGCGACGAGGACGCGCTCGACGCCTCCGTTCGTCTCCTGCTGCGTGACGCGATCACCAAGGACCCCGAGCGGCTTCGCGCCGCGTGCGATCTGCTCGTGCACGCCGCCGAGATGGCGACGGATCCGCCGCTCCGGGTCGCGCACCTCGAGAAGGCTGCGAGCATCGCCGAGGATCTCGACCCGGAGCGCGCGGCCGAGCTCTACGAGCGCGTGCTCGCCGTCGCTCCGAACCGTCGCTTCGCGCTCGTCGCGCTCCAGCGCGCGCTGCACCGCGCCGGTGACTTCGCCGGGCTCGCGCGGGTCCTCGAGCGCGAGGCCGAGCAGAGCGCCGACGAGGCGCACGCGAGCGAGCTCCGACTGCGCGCCGCCGTGCTCCATCGCGACCGCGCGAACGGCGCCGAGCGCGCGCTCGCGCTCTTCCGGCGCGTCCTCGACGCGAAGCCCGACCACGAGGGCGCGCTCTTCGAGCTGCTCGCGACCCACGAGTCCCTCGGACGCGCAGAAGAATCGCTCGCGACGCTCGAGCGCCTCATCGCCGTACGCGGACCGAAGTTCTCGACCACCCCGCTCCGCCTCGCCGCGGCGGAGCTCGCCTCGCGCAGGCTCGGTCGCATCGACGACGCGATCACGTCGTGGCGATCCGTGCTGAAGGACGACCCGGAGCATCCCGTCGCGCGCCGCGATCTCGCGCGCGCCCTCCGGAAGCGCCGCCGCTGGGCCGAGGCCATCGAGGCGACGGCGGTCGTCGATCCCGTGCTCGCAGCCGAGCTCACCGAGGGATCGCTCGGCGACGACCACGCGGCGAAGACGATGTGGAAGCGCGCGCTCGCGAGCGCGCCCGACGATCCGTCCGCGCGCGAGGGGCTCGCGCGCGTCGCCGAACGGCAGAAGGACTTCGGCGTCCTCGCCGAGCTCCGCGCCGGGGACGCGCGCGCGCTCGGCGAGCTCCACGCGCGCGCAGGCGACGACGCAACCGCTGCGCGCGAGCTCGCGTCGCTCCCCTCGCTCCCGTCGATGGATCTCGCGGACGTGCTCACGCGGCTCGAGGCCACCCGCCGGACCGATCCGAGCGGTGCCTTCGACGACCTCGGCCTACTCACGCGCGCGACGACCGACGTCCGCGCGCGCCTCGCCGCGCACTGGGAGCGGTTCCGCGCGCGGGGTGCCCTCGAGGACGCACGCGCGCTCCGCGAGCTGTCGCCGCGCTCGATCGCCGCGCTCGACGCGCTCGACTCGGTGGCCACGCGCGCGGAGTCGCCGGACGATCGCATCGCCGCGCTCGAGGCTGCGCTGCCGCTCGATCGTGACGCCTCCGTACGCCACGTGCGCGCGCTGCGGCTCGCGGCGCTCCTCGAGGCACGCAAGGACGACGCGCGCGCGCTCGGCCTGCTGCGCCAGGTGATCGCCGAGGATCCTCGCTCGCCCACCGCGATCGCCGGGATGCTGCGGCTCGGCGCGCGGGTGGACGATGCGGCCGCGATGCTCGAGGGAGAGCGTCTCGCCGCGGAGATCGCCCTCGATCCGCAGGACCGGGTTCGCCACCTCCTCGCCGCCGCGACGCTCGCGCGAGCCTCCGGCGACGAGAGCGCGTGGACGTACGTCGAGCGCGCGCTGCAGACCGAGCCCGACTCCGAGCCCGCCGCCGCAGCCGCGACCCAGCTGCTCCTCGGGAAGGATCCTGCCCAGCTGCTCGTGGTGCTCGAGCGCGCTGCGTTCGCCGCGAAGAAGAGCGAGCGCGTCGTCGCGCTCGCACGCGAGGCGGCAACGGTGGCCGACGCCCTGAACGATCCCGCGAAGGCGGGCGCGCTCCTCGAACGTGCGCGCAGCGTCGATCCGCGGAACGTCGCGGTCCTCGTCGAGCTCGGCGAGGCCCTGAAGAAGCAGGGCGCCTGGCCGAGCGCGCTCGCAGCGCTCGAGGCCGCGCTCGCGAGCGGGAGCGAGAAGACGCATCGCGATCTCTTGCTCCGCGCGCACCGCGCCATCGCCGATCTGCACGAAGGCCCGCTCGCCGATCCGCTCCGCACGCTCGTCGAGCTCCGCGCCGTGGTCCGTCTCGATCCGCAGGACGTCGCGAGCCAGCGCCGACTCGCTCGCGTGCTCGGACGACAAGGACAGCCGGTCGAGGCGGACGAAATCCTCACGAAGCTCGTCGAGCATGGAACCCTCCCGATGGCGGAGCGGCTGGCGATGCTCGAACAGATCTCCGCCATTCGCCTCGCGCACCACGACAAGCCGGGCGCCGAGCGCGCGTTGCGCGACGCCGTGAAGCTCGAGCCCCTGCTCGGCAGCGACGCGTGGAAGAAGATGGAGGCGTTCCACAAGGAGCACCTGCGCGGCGACGAGAGCCTCGCCGAGACGCTGAACGAGCTCGTCATGGATGGGGCCGCGCCGCCGAGTTGGCTCCTCGAGCTCGCGGAGATCGAGCTCCGTCTCGGCCGCGAGCGCGGAGCGATCATGCACCTGCGCATGGCGATCCGCATGCTGCCGGAGGCGGTCGAGCCGCACGTCGCGCTCGCCAACGCGCTCCTCTCGGTCGCCGATTTCGACGAGGCCGCGAAGGTCCTCGACGGGCTCGCGGCGCGCGATCCGATCCAGCCCGAAGTGCTCGCCGCGCGCGAGCGCGCGCTCACCGGGATGTCGGCGGAAGAGGACGCCCTCGTCGTCGCGGAGCTGCGCGCATGGCTCGGGCAGGGGGACGATCCGAACCGCTTCCGCGCGCGCGGACTCCCCGCTCTGCCGCCGCGCGCAGGGATCCTCGATCACGCGATGATCATCCGCTACGTCGCGCCGCGCGACACGCCGAAGGGCGCGCTCGAGGTGCTCCACGTTCTCGGATCGGTCGCGGCGAAGATCGCGCCCGCGGCTGCGCTCACCGCGTTCGGGCTCTCGGCGAAGGACAAGTTGGCGCCGAAATCCGCGCACCCGCTGCGCGTGGCGGTCGATCGCTACACGGCGGCGCTCGGCGGTCTCCGCGTCGATGCCTACGTGCACGAGCTCCGTGACGTCGGCGTCGCGTCCGAGCCGACGGATCCGCCCGCGATCTTCTTCCCGAGCTGGTTCGGCAGCATCGGCGACGTGGAGCTCGCGTACGGCGTCGCCCGCGCGCTCGCTCGCCTGACGCTCGGCGCGCAGGTGCTCGACAAGCTCGGCCCCGAAGGCGCGGTCGCAGCGATCGCGGGTGCTATCGCTCCGTACGGCGGCACGTTGCCGGTGACCGACGACGCCATCGCGAAGCGCGTACAAAAAGCGCTCGGACGCGATCAGAAGAAGCTGCTCGAGGTCCTCGCCCCGCAGGTCGAGCGCTTCGAGGCCGGCCGCCTGCAGCGCGCAGTCGAGCAGACGGCGATCCGCGTCGGCTGGCTCCTCGTGCCCGATCTCGCGAGCGCGCTCACCCACGTCCGTCGGAGCGAGCGGATCCACGTGCAGGATCTCGGCAAGCCCCACACCTCGACCGGCGACTTGATCCGCTTCGCGCTCGGCACCGACGTCACGAACCTGCGGCGCAGGCTCGGCACGGTGTGGACCGAGTCGTGATCGCAACCACGGATTGAACACGGAGGCACGGAGGCACGGAGCTTCGAGAAGTCTGATCTCCACTGCGCCCTCTCGTCGGGCCTCGAGGCGATCGGGCAGCAGCGAGCGTGGCGAGGGCCTTGGCGCGAAGCGCGCGGCAGCACTCTCGGAAACTCCGTGCCTCCGTGCCTCCGTGTTCAATCGAGAAGCACCCCGATTTCGAGAATCGAGGTCGCTGATTCAGAGCTGACGGAGTTCGCGCTTCAACACCTTCCCTGTCGGCAGCCGCGGCAGCGATTCGAGGAACACCACGCTGCGCGGGCACTTGTAGTCTGCGAGCGAGGCCTTGCAGAAGCGCTGCACCTCGGTCGCCTCGATGTCCTCGCCGGCGCGCTTCACGACGAACGCGCGCAGCGACTCCCCCCACTCCGGATCGGGCACGCCGACGACGGCGGCCTCGAGGATGGCCGGGTGCGAATGGAGATGGTCCTCGATCTCCATCGGGTAGATGTTCACGCCGCCCGAGATGACCATGTCGGCTTTGCGCTCGGCGAGGAAGTAGTAGCCGTCGCGATCGACGTACCCCATGTCTCCGACGGAGAAGAACCCGTCGCGCATCGCCTTCGACGTCGACTCCTTGTCCTTGTGGTAGCCGTGGACGAGCATCGAGCTCCGCACGTAGAGCTCGCCGATCTCACCTCGGCGGACCTCGCGGCCTTCGGCGTCGAGGAGGCGGATCTCGTTGCCGAGGAGCGCGCGTCCGATCGTGCCGGGGCGTGCGGTGTGCTCCCCCGGGAGCGCGATCGTCACGAGGCCGGTCTCGGTCGAACCGTAGAAGTTGTAGAGCACCG
>JBKJQC010000834.1:0-9458 GCA_046593995.1 Polyangiales bacterium | reverse complement strand
TTTGCCGACCGAGCCCTCGGCGCGCGCGCCGGTGAAGGCGCCGCGCTCGTAGCCGAAGAGCTCGGCCTCGAGGAGCTCGCGTGGGAGGGCGGCGCAGTTGATCGCGACGAACGGCTCTTTGCCGCGCGGGCCGCCGGAGTGGATCGCCTGCGCGACGAGCTCTTTCCCGGTGCCGCTCTCGCCGACGATCAACGTGCTCGCGTCGACGGCGGCGGCGCGGCGCGCCATGTCGAGCGCCATCAGCAGCGTCGGATCGTTCCCGCGGAGATCGACGAAGCTGTAGCGCGCGCGGGGGCCGACGAGCTTCTGGGCGATCTTCTGTGCCCGCTCGTACTCGACGAGCGTGGCGACGATGCCTTCCCCCTCGAGGCCGCGCGCGTGCACCACGACGGAGCTGCTGTTCATGCGCACGACGACGCCGTCGGCGCGATCCGGGCTCTGCAGCACCGTCGCGAGCGGCGTGAGGTCGGGGATCGAGTCGAGGCGACGTCCGAGGAGGCGCGCTTGATCGACGCGGAGCGCGCGACACGCCGTCTCGTTGATCGCGGTGATGATCCCGTCGCCGTCGATCGCGATCAGGCCGTCGCGCATCGCCTCGATGGTGGCGGCGAGCCTCCGTCCGAGCGCTGCTGCGGCGTTGGTGGCGCGGAGCCGCGCGATCGAGAGGCCGCCGTAGGACGCGAGGAGCTCGAGCGTCGCCTGATCGGCCGCAGAGAAGGTGCCCCCGGCGGCGCGCTTGTCGACGTAGATCGCGCCGTCGGTCCCCGACGCGCGCATCGGGACGACGAGGATCGGTCCCGCGGGAGCCTCACTCCCTCCGCGTCGATCGAGATCGACGACCGTCTCGCGCGGCTTGCTCCCGGCGGGTGCATCGAGCGCCGACTCGGCCGCGTCGACCCACAGGTCGTCGTTCGGGTCGATGCCGCGGGCGATGATCGCGCGCAGACCGACGCGCGGCACGCGCTCGGCGATGACCACGACCTGCGCGCCGACCTGCTCGAGCACGACGTTGGCGAGGGCGTCGACGAGGCTCTCGACGTCGTTCGCCGCTTCGAGGCCGGCGAGCGTGTTCGCGATCGCGCGCGCGCGCTCACGCTCGGCGAACGTGCTCGCGACGATCGTCGCGAGATCGCCCTCGACGCGCGCCAGCTCGCCGAGCGCTGAACCCGCGGCAAGCTCCAGCAGATCGATCGAGTCGCGGAGATGGACGACCCCGTCTTGGACCGCGCGCGACGTGCCGGGGATCTCTCCGAGCGCGGTCTCGAGATCGTCCGTCGCCTTGAGCTGGCGATCGAGGCCGACGGCGAGCGTCGACTGCACGTGCGCGCGCATGCGGTCGCGCGCGTCGAGTCGGATCGCGACCTCGCGAGGCAGCGCACGGTCCGCGTCGCGGCGACCGTGCACGCGCCATGCGTGACGCATCGCCACGCGATCGCGCCACGTCGCCGCCTCGCCGATGGAGTTCTGCGCGCGCGCGACCCACGCCGTCGCGGTGCCGCCGATCGCCTCGAGGAGCTCGGGTCCCGCGGCGAGGATGCGGAGGATCGCGCGACCGATGTCGCGCTGCAGACCGGTCTTCTCGGCTGAGCGGAGCGCTCGGTGCACAGCCGGTGCGTTGCGCTCGACCGTCGCGGTGGCGAGCTCGCACAGCGCGCGCGTTCGTGCGTCGGCGCCGCGGATCTCGAGTCCCTCCGTCGAGCCGCGCGACCAGAGGAGCTCGACGGCGACGGAGTCGGAGAGCTCGATCATCCACGGCGCATCGCCGATCTGCGGCACCTCCGGGAACGGGCGCTGCGCGCCACGACGCGCCGCGAGCCAGCCCGCGAGCAGATGGCGCGTCGGCCCGTCTTCCGGAGGAGCGTCGCCTCCCGCATCGAGATGCACGGTCGCGCGATCCTCGTCGTCGCAGATGAGCGCGAGCTCCGCGAGACCGAGCTCGCAGCGCGCGACCTCCCCGCGTGCGTGACGCTTCTTCTGCGTTCGCCGCTCGTTCACGAGCACGCGAATCGCACCGGTGTCGTCACCCGCCCACGTCAGAGCCCGCGCGAGACGCACCGCCGCCACCGAGCGCGTCTCGGTCGCCGCCGCTTCGAGGGCGCGCTGCCGTGCTTCGATCGTGGCGGCCACCCACGTTCCGCCGCCTGCAGCGCCGGGTGCGTTCGCGGGGCGCATGGTCCCCCGGAGTCTAGTTCAAAACCTGTACTCGTGCGCTTGCGCAATCGACCGACGCGCCGCGCCATCCGACGCCAGATTTGCCAGCGATGTCGCGCCCGTCCGGTGATCGGGACGCGCGCCCGCGACCACCCACGCGCGGTGCGACGACTACGCGATCTCTACCAGGAGAGGCCGATCATCGCGCCGAACGTCCACTGCTTCGGCAGGCCGATGAGTCGCTTCGTCCCCGGCGTCACCGTCGTCACGCCACCCACCGTGGTGCGGACGGGATCCGGATCGGGCTCGCCGTCTTCCGGGTTGATCAAGTCCGTCATCGCGTGGAGGAGGATGAAGGCGCTCTCCCAGCGCACCGTGAACCCGAACATCGCGCGTTGCCGGCGGAACGCGCGCATGTTCCGGAAGACGACGTTGTTGTTCAGGTCGAGCTTCGAGAGCGCGGCGTCGCTTCCGGGGGCGGCGTCGCCCGTGAGGCCGCCGGCTCCGCGGCTCTGGCAACGGAACTCGCCGGTATCGCCGGCGTTCCGCTCTTCCGGGGTCGAGGGGCGCGCGTTGCAGTCACGCAGGCCTTCGCGCTGCGGCGTCGTGTCGATGACGCCGGAGTCGGCGTTGATCCACACCATCTGCCAACCGAGGTACGGCTGGATGATGACCTGGTTCGAGATCACGAAGCGTCGCGAGACCTGGACGTCGAACGCGGGGACGGTGATCTTGACCTTCGGCGTGCCCGTGAGCGTGTTCACGTAGCCGCCGACCGAGAGATCGAACCACTTCCGCCAACCCTCGAAGGGCGCGAGACGGATGCCGCCGCCGAGGATCATGTACTCGGTGTTGGCCATGTACCCGGCCTGGCCCTGGAGCTCGAAGCCGTAGGGCAGACCTTTGCGGCCGGTGACGCCGAAGACCGAGAGGGTGCCGTCGGGCGAGCCGTTCGAAGAGGAGTACTTCTTTCCCTCGGTGATTGGGCCTTCGGTGCCGCGCTCGAGGTTCTTGTCCTTCTCGATCGTCGTCATCGTGCCGAAGATCGACATCTCGAAGCCGCCATAGCCCGTGGTGCGGGCCGGGTGCATCGCCGTCGGGGCCATCGCCATCGCGTACTGCGAGACGAGCTTCGCCCAGGCCGCGTTGTCGGCGCGGTAGTAGTTGCCGACGATCTCGCCGCCGACGATCGCGGCGTCGCCGCACGCAACGCCCCTGTCGGGGCCTTGGCAGAGCCTGAGGCGCTCGGGCGCGAGGTCCATCGCGTTCGCGTGCGCATCGGTCGCGTGCAGCGAGAGCGCGGACGCACCGGCGAGCACCGCCACGACTGCCTTACGACAGCTCACGCGTCGTGCCGTCATCGGGGCGCTCTTCGGGCGAAGGGTCACGGGATTCGCTTCTCGCACGCTACGAGGTCAGCAAGCTAAAGGTTGGCGTCCGACACCGTCAAGATGAACGTTCCGACTCCCACCTCTTCGCGCACGCTCCCCGACACGCCTGGCGCCCCCGGGTCGTCGTCTCCGGACGACGGCAGGCTGCGTGTCCCGCCGCTCGTGCCCCCGTTCCACGTCGTGCTCCTCGAGCCAGAAATCCCGCCCAACACAGGTAACATTGCGCGGATCTGCGCCGCCACGACGTCGCCGCTCCACCTCGTGGGCCCCCTCGGGTTCCGGATCGACGAGCACTCCGTCCGTCGGGCCGGGCTCGATTACTGGCACCTCGTCGATCTGCGGCGTCATCTCGACTGGCCGCACTTCGAGCACGCCTTCGGCAAAGAGCAGCCACCCGGGCGGACCTGGCTCTTCACCGCGAAGGCCGGGCGGAGCTTCTTCGACGAGTCGCTGCCGATAGCGCCCGGCGACGCGCTCGTCTTCGGGAAGGAGTCGGTCGGCCTCCCCGAGGAGCTCGTGGCGGCGCATCGCGACACGGCCGTCGCCATCCCGACGAGCGGTGGGGTGCGCTCACACAACCTCGCAAACGCCGTCGCCATCGCGCTCTACGAGTCGCTGCGACGCGTCGGCGCCCTGCGTTAGAGAGGTCGATGGGTCGATCGGTCGTGCTAGTGTGCGCGCCCGATGGGTGCAGTTCTCGAGGCCTCGGCGGACGACAAGCGCGGATTCGTCTACGCGACCGGATCCGGCTTCCTCGGCATCAGCGAGATGGTCGGCGGCTTCGCCGTGCTCTTCTGGAGCATCGCGTATCGCGCGGTCCTCCTCCGCTTCGACCGCCGCGAGCTGATGGTCAATCTCTACAAGATGGGGGTGAAGTCGCTCCCCATCGTCGCGGTGACGGCGCTCTTCACGGGCGCGATCATGGTCATCCAGGCCGCGCCGTTGATCCTTCGCTACCAGGCGCACGGCTTGATCGGCTGGGGCGCGGGCTTCGGCACCCTGCGCGAGATCGGACCGCTCCTCACGGCGCTGATGATCAGCGGGCGCGTCGGCGCGAACAACGCCGCCGAGCTCGGCACCATGGTCGTGACCGAGCAGATCGACGCCATGCGCACGCTCGCGATCGATCCGGTGAACTACCTCTTGGTTCCGCGCTTCATCGCGATCGTCATCACGCTCTTCTGCTCGACCCTCGTGGCCGACGCGCTCGCGCTGCTCGGCGCCGCGTACTCCTGCACACCCCTCCTCGGGATCGAGCCGCAGGTCTTCTACAACGGCCTCACCGCGGGTCTCCTCAACTTCGGCGACGTCGCGCACGGCCTCCTCAAGTCGGTGTTCTTCGGGTCGATGATCGCGCTCGCGAGCTGCTACTTCGGCACGACAGTCAGCGGCGGCGCCCCCGGCGTCGGTCGCGCGGTGAACGCCACGGTCGTCGTGAGCGCGGCCAGCATCTTCGTGCTCGATTACTTCATCTCGTTCCTCGCCACCTGATCGCCGGAAGAGCCACTTCGTCGCGCGTTCGGGCTGCTCGTCTCCCCCTGACCCGGCGACGCAGCGTGAGGGAGGCGAGCGCCGCGAGCACGAGGGAGCTGCCGCTCGTGGCCGTGTGGCCGAGCGCGCATCCCGACGCACGCGGCGGTTGCGCATCCGCGAGCGGCTCGGTGTCCGCACTCGGAGCGTCCGCATCCGATGCCGATCCGCCATCCGTCCCAGGCGCGCCGGCGTCGGTCGCCGTTGCGCCGCACGTGAGCGTGATGTTCATCGGTGCCGACTTCACCTCGACGCCGCCGGCTATCTGCGCACGCACTTCGATCACGTGCGAGCCAGGCGGGAGACCGCGTCTCTGCGTGCCACCGTCGTACGGCGCCTTGCACACTGTATAAATGCGATCGAAGTCCGGGAAGCCCGCGACGTACATGTTCGCGGGAACATCGCGAAGGCTCCCGTAGGGCGAGCTCGCCCACTCCGCGCCATCTACGAACGTGGTGTAGCGGACCAGCGGTGCCCATGGGGCGAGCGCGGACGACGCCGCGACGGTCAACTGCACGACCGTGGCTTCGACCTTCATCGTGCAGCCGCCGCCGAAGTCACGGACCACGATCGTTTCGGACTGCGGCGCCGAGGCTGTCACCTCGAGCTCCGTCGGCATCGGCGCTGTGGGCGCGAAGGTCACACTCGCCTCGGTCATGGCGCCGTAACAGGCGTTCCAGTACCTCAACGACCACGTGCCCGGCGTCGGTTCCGCGGTCAGGCGGTGGAGGTCGTCCTGCGGCTCGAGCATGATGGTCGTCGTACCCATCGACAGCGTGGGAGGCTCGACCGCCGCCGACGGAGTTTTCGGGGGATATCCCTGCGCGATATAGAGCGCCGGCGCGTTGGCTGGGACCGGCTTGCCGGACCCGTACGTAAACGTCTCGGGAGCGGTCCTCACCCGACATATGGGTACGACGGAGCACGCGTCCGCGGCGCGTGCGCTGACGAACGCGACAAGGGTCAAGAACGCCGACAGAGCAATTGTGCGCACCATGGTCCGCGCGAAGGAGCAGCCCGCGTGCCAGCGTTGGTTTCCCGTGGAACGACGTCTGTCGCAAAGGTGCTGGCACAAGTCGGCGCGGCGTCGGCGCCTCAGAAGCCGCTGCCCCACACGTCCTGACCTGCGCGGCCGAATGGAATCGTCACCGACTCGTGGATGCGGAGCGTCCCCGCGTCGTCGATCGTGAAGAACTTCGCGTGCTTCGCGTCGAGATCGACCACGACGAAGCCCGGTGCGTCGTCGCGGTGGAGCGTACCCGCGTTGATCACGGTGAGGCCGGAGAGCGTGCGCACCATCGGCTGGTGGGTGTGGCCGCAGACCATCAGCTCGACACCGCTCGCGAGCACGGCCTGCAGCGCGCGGTTCTCGGTGAGCGCGTACCCCTCGTCGTCCTCACGGAGCCGGATCATGTCGTCCTCGCCGACGGCGTGACAAAGCAGGAGGTCGCCGGCGATCGTCTTCAGGGTGCGCGTCGCGGGGAGCGCCGAGAGCCACTCGACGATCCGCGGTGGAAGGTCGTCGCGCAGCGTCGCGTGTCGCAGCTGCCGCATCGTGTCGGCGAGGACCCAGCGCTCGTGATTGCCACGCACGACGAGCGCATTTCTCGCGCGCAAGAGCTCGCAGCAGCGCTCGACGTCTCCGCGGCCGTCCACGATGTCTCCCACGCAGAGGATCGCGTCGAGCCTCTCCGACGCGAGGTGATCGAGCGCGGCGGCGAGGAACGCGTCCTCGCCGTGCACGTCTCCGATGGCCGCGAAGCGGCGGATCACTTGATGACGACTTCGGCCAGGCCCGCGCCGATCGTGCCGCTCGTCTTCACCACGATGCGCAGCTTGTCGACCTTGCGATCGACGACGAACGGGATCTCCTCCCACGGGGGCTTGAACGGCGGCGCGGTCGGCGGCTTGAGCACGCCGTCCTGCGACTTGACGAGCGCCGTGCCGTCCCACGCTTCGAGGCGATACTCGAGGATCTGATAGGGCGGGTTCAGACCGTTGAGCACCGCGACCGCCTTGATCTTGTGACGAGGCTTGAGCTTGAAATCGATGTACCCGGGCTGCTTGTCCGGGAGGAGCCACTCGGTCCCCTCGTTGCCGTCGATCGCGTTCTCGGCCGGATACTTCGCCGCCGCGCTCGATGCCTCTGCCGAGACCTCGTACTTGCCCGACCACCACCCGAAGAGCGCCAAGACCGCCGTCGTCGCGGAGACGGTCATCGCGATGCGCGTCATCCGGACACGCATGCGACCTGCGCGGTCGAGCGGCAGCGGAGCGAGCGCGCCGTGGAGCTCGCTGTGGGCCGCGACGTACTTGCGATAGAGCTCGTCGTGCTCGGTGGTGACGTCGTCTTCGAACGTCGGCAGCGAGGCCGACTCGTCGATCGTGACGTCCTCCATCTTCGGCGCGCCCACCTTGGAGGCGAAGGGGTGGAGCACGCCGTACGCGTCGCGTGCGAGACGGAGCGCTTCCGCCCGGGCGCCGTGCTCGAACAAGAGCTCGGCAGCCTCGCGCCGCTCGTCGGCGAGACGGAGCGCGACGCGGAGCTCTTCTCGCAGCGGAGCGTCGAGCGCATCGCCGCGACGCGCGACCTCCTGCAGCAGGTAGAACTCGCGAACGTCCTCGGCGTACGCCTTCAGTGCGGCGCCTGGATTCATGCGACCGTTCTAGCGCGGAGAGCGCGCGGGACGAAAGGGTCAACGCGCGCGGAGGGCTTCGAGGACCTCCGGGCCGGTCGGCCGCAGCGATGCCGCGCGTCGGAGCAGCTTCACGCACAGCGCATCGAGCACGTGCGCGTCCTCGACGTCGGGAAGGGGGCAGACGAAGCCCGGGCTCGGCGCGCTCACCGTGCGTTTCCGTACGATGACCTCGTGGGCCGTCCCGGCGAAGGGCAACGCACCGGTCAGCGCCTCGAAGATGCAGACGCCGACGCCGTACCAGTCGCTCGCCGCCGTCGGAACATCGTCGGGCGCGAGGTACGCGGGGGCGCCTGCGAGCTGCTCCCACTGCGGGCGCTGAGCGCCCTCGTCGACCACCAGACCGACGTCGACCAACACCGCGCGCCCGCTCGGCTCCACCAGGACGTTCTGCGGTTTCACGTCCCGATGCACCTTGCCCGCAGCGTGCAGCGCCGAGAGCCCTTGGGCGAGCTGGATCAACGCGGGCCGGAGCCGCGCGAGGCCGTCGCGCTCGATCGCGCGAAATGCCGACAGCCCACCCTCTTGGAGCGGGGTGCCGAACGCCAAGGGGAGCGTGGGACGCAGCTTCGTCGCCGCAGTCGCGGGCGGTCGCACCCAGCGGAGGAGATCGACGCCGGAGACGCGCTCCATGACGACGAGCGCGTGATCGGCCCGCCGTTCCACCGCGTGGATGCGGACGACGTTCGGGTGCCGCACGTCGAAGGCGTCGACCTGCGCGACGTCGTCGACGACCTTGATCGCGACCGCCCCGAGCGTGTCGTGCTCGGCCGCGAACACCGTCCCGAAGGCGCCTTCGCCGAGGACGGCGGAGACCGTGATTCCGGGCAGCGCCGCGGCCCACGCACGACGCTCTTGCACCGAGGCCACGTCGGGTCGAGTACCCTCGTCGTCATGACGTGTCGATGGAGGGCCGCGATGGCCGCGCTCGCCGCGCTCGGCCTGCTCGCCGGCTGCGGCTCGTCCGCGGCCGCGACCAAGCCGGTTACCCCGAAGGACTCGGGCACCACCTCGGCCGACGCGCGCCGTGACGACGCGAGCAACGCAGACGTCACGCGCCCCGACGCGGGTGACGCCCGCGACGCGCGCGACGCGAACACCGAGGAGACGGAGCCCGACGGTGCGGTCGACCCCGAGGACACCGCGGTCGCCGACGTGGATCCCGACGCGCCGCTCTCGGTGTCGATCGAGGATATGAGCCTGCAAGAGGGGAACGAGGGCACGAAGGGTGTCTCGCTCATCGTGCGCCTCTCCGCGCCGAGCGCGCTCCCGGTCACGGTCGACTACGCGACGAGCGACGGCAGCGGCTCGGCGGGCGTCGACTACATCGCCGAGACCGGCAAGGTCGTCGTCGAGCCCGGTCTCACGACGGTAGCCCTCGAGATCGCGATCCAAGGCGACACGGAGGTCGAGCCGGACGAGACCTTCCACGTGACGCTCTCGAATCCGCAGAACGCAGCGCTCGGCAAGTCGGTCGCGGTGGTGACGATCGTCGACGACGACGCACCACCGGCGCTCTCCGTGGCGGACGTCACGAAGCCCGAGGGCGCGCACGCGACGACGACGGCGTTCGTGTTCGACGTGACGCTCGCGCGCGCGAGCGACACCGAGGTCAAGGTGTCGTACTCGACGACGCCAGGCACGGCGACCGCCGCGATCGACTACGTCGGGACCTCGGGGATCCTCACGT
>JBKJQC010000811.1:0-5269 GCA_046593995.1 Polyangiales bacterium | reverse complement strand
CGCCGCTCGCGCTCTTGGCTGCGGCGGCGTAGACGATGCGGTCGTATGACTCGTCGGCCCAGATCGCGACGCCGGGACCGCCGTTCGTGAACTTCGGGTTTCCCTTCGCGCGCACCGTCTGGAGGATGTTGCGGTCGCCGCTGTCGACCATGCGCCAGCCGCCGCTCCCCGAGCAGAGCGGACCGCACCCGCTCAGAGCGTGCGCCGTCGCGTAGCTGTCGTCGTTCCAGTGACCGCCGGAGAAGAGCATGTGGTACCGGCCCGCGCTGTCGCGATGGACGGTCGGGTTCTCGCGAACGTTGTCCTCCCAGGTGCCTGGCCCACCGTAGCCGTTCATCACTTCCATGCGCGTGCCGGCGACGATGTTGGTCCACGTCGCGTCGACGCGCGCGCCCATGATGCTCGAGCTCACGCCGCCGCCATACTGCTTCCAGTACACGTAGCGGTTTTCGTCGTTGTCGACGAAGAGGAACGGATCGATGAAGTGCTGGCCGGCCGCCGCGTCGATCGCGAGCGCCTTGAAGTCCCACGGGCCGGTCGGTGATGGCGCGATGAGCACGGCGAGCGCGCGGGCGCTCCAACCGTCACCGGGCACGTTGGTGGCGTTGCCGTCCGGCACCGAGACCCACATGACGTATCGGTCGAGCGCCTTCGAGTACACGGTCCCGGGGGCCCACCACGCGCCCATCGACTTGCCGTTGTCCGTCATACCCGCGAGGCCGAACGTCGTGGTGTTGCGCACGTCGGTGAAGCTGATCCAGTCCGACGTCTTCCAGATGTGCGAATTGCTCGTGCAGTAGATGTAGAAGATCCTGTCCGCGCCCTTCTCCGAGACGATCGCGGGATCGGCGCAGGGCATCGGGTTCGATGGACGGAGCAGCGCGCTCGTCGGCGCTGGCGGCGGGGTCGCGGTGTCCTGCACCCCGCCGCTGTCGGTCACGCTGGTCTCGACCGAACCGACGTCTCCCTCCACGATCGAGCTGTCCACCGCGGCGGCGTCCTCCGTGCGATCGGGCTCCCTGGTGTCCGCGGGATCCGCGGCGTCGTCCGCGATCACCCCAACGTCGTCGACCGCGGGCTCACCGGTCGCGCTGGTGCCGCCGCAGCCGGCGGCGAGGGTGACGAGCGGGGGGAGAAACCATGAGCCACGCGCGAGGCCTTCGAGCGCGGCGCGGATGCGGACGACGTTCACGACAACAGCATACCGTCATGGTTCACTTCGACAGCGAAGCTGCGACGGAACGGCGCGCGAGCCTTCGAGCGCGAGCCACCTCGCCGGAGGTCTCGGGGATGCTGCGGTAGGCTGCGACGTACTCTGCGATGCGACGGTCGCGTTCCTCTGCCATGAGCAGCGCTCGCAGGGCGCGTCCGACGAGCGCACTACGACTCTCACCGGTCTGCGAACGGAGTCGTTCTGCGCGAGCGAGTAGCTCGGCGTCGAGGCTGATCGCGACCTTTGCCGCTGCAGTGGGCACGGTGTGATTCTATCATACCGCCGACGCCGGTCCATCGTGACGCCACGTGGCGGTCAGTCCTCGATGCTGATCGCGCGCTTCGGACAGCGACGCACCGCGAGCTGAAGCTTCGCGCGCAGCTCCTCGGGCGGGTGCTCCTGGAGGATGGTCAGCTTGTCGTCGTCACCGAGGAGGAAGATCTCCGGGGCGGCGCGCATGCACATGCCGTTCGCTTCGCAGCGGTCCCAATCGACGATCACGCGCATCAGCCGAGGATCCTCCCGAGGGGCGTGCCCCATACCCACTTCATGATCTTCTGCAGGAGCTTCGCCTTGTCGCCCGTGTACGGGTACCAGACGTGCTCCTCTTTCGGGTTGAAGCGCTCGACGAGGATCGGCGTCTTGTACGCGTAGCCCTTGAGGCCCGTCTCGCCGTTCACCTGTCCGACGCCGCTCTGTTTGCGGCCGCCGAAGGGCGCTTCGACGGCGCCGTAGGTCACCGCAGAGTCGTTCACGCAGATCGAGCCGGAGTCGATGCGACGCGCCAGCGCGATCGCCTTCGCGTCGTCCTTCGACCAGACCGAGGCGGCGAGCCCATAGACCGAGTCGTTCGCCAGCGTCAGCGCCTCGTTCTCGTCGCGCACGCGCATGATCGGCAGCACGGGCCCGAAGGTCTCCTCGCGCATGATCGCCATGTCGTGGCGGACGTCGACCAGCACCGTCGGCTCGTAGAAGTGCTTGCCGAGGCGCTCGTTGCGTCGTCCTCCGCAGAGCACGCGCGCGCCCTTCTTGACCGCGTCGTCGACGTGGCGCTCGATCACCTCGAGCTGCTGCGGCCAGATCATCGGACCCAGGTCGTACTCGCCGGAGGCTCCTTGGCGGAGGGTGAGCACCTTCGCGACCACGCGGCGCGTGAACTCCTCGTAGATGGGGTCGACGACGTACACGCGCTCGGTCGAGCAGCAATACTGCCCGCCGTTCATGAAGCCGCCGAAGACCGCGCCGGAGACCGCGCGGTCGAGATCGGCGTCGCCGCACACGATCATCGGATCCTTCCCCCCGAGCTCGAGGGTGCAGGGGATGAGGTTGCGACCGCAGGCCTCGCCGATCTTGCGACCGGTCTTCACGCTACCGGTGAACGAGATCTTGTCGACGCCTCCCTCGACGAGCGCCGCGCCGGTCTCACCGTCGCCGACCATCACCTGGAAGACGTCCTCGGGGAGGCCCGCCTCGCGGAACAGATCCGCGACGAGCTTGCCGGAGAACGGCGTGACCTCGGACGGCTTCAGCACCACCGTGTTGCCGGCCATCAGCGCCTGCACGGTGGGGTTGAGCGCGAGGATGAACGGACCGTTCCAGGGCGTGATGATGCCGATGACGCCGAGTGGCCGGTAGGTGAGCAGCAGCCTCTTGGTCTTGAGGAGGTGGGGCGAGACCTTCTCGTCCGCGAGAACGCGCGCGGCGTGCTTCGCGTACCACTCGAGCGAGTCGCACGCGGGGAAGATCTCCATCATGATCGTCTCGAAGCGCGAGCGGCCCGTCTCGCGCTGGATCAGATCGATGTACTGCTCCTGACGCGCGAGCAGCACCTTGATCGCTTTGCGCATGAAGCGCGCGCGAGCGTCGAAGCCGAGGGCGTCCCACGCGGGCTGTGCCTTGCGGGCGCGCTCGACCGCGGCGCGGACGTCGGCGGGCGACGCCACGTCCAACACGCCCATCGACTTGCCGTCGAGCGGACTCCCGATCTCGAGTCGGCGCCGCGCCTTGGCCGATCCGTTGCCGGAAAACGCGCCCTTCCCGTCCGATTCGACCTCGAGAAACTGGACGATGCCCATCTCGGAATCCCTTTCCTGCCGCACTTCCATCGGCCCGAACGTCACCGTCCGCTGCCTGGACGGTGGAAGTGAAACATGTTTCAGTGTAGTGCGGTACTGAAGATGGCCGCGCACGCCGAAGATCCGGAGCACGGCGTCGAGTCGGTCCGCCCGAGCGCGGGCGAGCGGGGCATCGTCGGAGACATCGGCGCGCTCGCCATCGCGGGGTACAAGACGGCCCGCGGCCTCTACTCGCTCTTCGTGCACACGCTCTATTACTGCGTGCGCGGGAAGACCGAGAAGGGCGCGTTCGCACGCCAGATCTACGAGCAGGGGAACGGCTCGTTGCTCTTCCTCAGCGTGTTCATGGGCTTTTTCGGGATGATCATCATCTTCCAGGCCGGCGTGCAGGCGATGCGCGTCATCCCGGATCTGTCGCTCCTCGGCGCGACCTTCACCCAGCTCCTGATCCGCGACATCGCGGCGTCCGTCGGCTCGCTCATGCTCGCGACGCGCGTCGGCGCGGGGATCGCAGCCGAGATCGGCTCGATGGTCGTGACCGAGCAGGTCGACGCGCTCCGCATGTGCGCCGCGGATCCCATCGAGTATCTGGTGGTCCCGCGCTTCAAGGCGGGGATCGTCGCGACCACGGCGGTCATCATCTGGGCCGCGATGATCGCGTGGGTCTCCGGCATGCTCACCGCCTGGTCGTTCTTCGGCGTCCTCCCCCGCACCTTCGCGAACATCACGTCGGTGCATTGGGCCGACGTGATCGTCGGGCTCACCAAGTGCGTCGCGTACGGCGCGGCGATCCCGATCGTGAGCTGCTACTCCGGCCTGACGACGTTCGGCGGCTCCGAGGGCGTCGGCTCGGCGACGACGACCGCCGTGGTCAACAGCTCGCTCGCGGTCATCATGCTCAACTTCTGCATCTCCGCGATCGCCTTCGTGGTCCTGCCCGGGTGAGATGACGCTCTCCGGCGTACTCGCGACGCTGACCGGACCGGGGGGGCCGTTCGAGCTCCGCGAGGAGACCGTTCCTTCTCCGATGGGGGACGAGCGCGTGCAGGTGTTCGCCAAACGCCCGCGCTCGCTCCGCGACGTGCTCGCGGCGTCGGGTGATTCCGCCGGCGCCGAATACCTCGTCTTCGACGACCTGCGCATCAACTATGGCGAACACCTCCGTCGGGTCGCGGCCCTCGCGCGCACGCTGCGCGACACGCACGGTGTCGGCAAGGGCGATCGCGTCGCGATCCTCGCAGCGAACTCGCCGGAGTGGATCCTCACGTTCTGGGCCGCCACCAGCCTGGGCGCGCTCGCCGTCGGCATGAACGCGTGGTGGACGAGCGACGAGATCCGCTTCGCCCTCGACGACTGCGAGCCGAAAGTTCTGGTCGTCGACGACAAGCGTCGGGCGCGCATCGACTTCCCGGTCACCGCGCCCCACGCGCGAGTCCTCTCGCTCTCGGAGGTCTGGTCTGCGTCCGAGGGTGACGCGCCGCTGCCCGACGTCACCATCGACGAGGACGATCCGGCGGCGATCCTCTACACCAGCGGGACCACCGGCCGCGCGAAGGGGGTCGTGAGCACGCATCGCAACGTCATCGCGATGTGCATGCTGCAGATCCTCCACGGCGCACGCAGCTTCATGGAGGCGCCGCCCGATCCTGCGCTCGTCGCGCGCCTCCCCGCGCAGCGCTCGGCGCTGGTCGCGAACCCGCTCTTCCACGTCTCCGGCCTCTACACCCAGGTCGTCACGTTCTTGATGACGCGCGCGAAAACGGTGTGGATGACCGGCCGCTACGACCCCGTCCGCGCGATGCAGCTCATCGAGCGCGAGCGCATCACCGGGTGGTCGCCGCACGGGCCGATGGGCCCCCGCCTGGTCTCCCACCCCGATGTCGCGAAGTACGATCTCTCGTCGGTGATGTCGCTCGGTACCGGCGGCGCACCGGTGCCGGCGGAGCTGCAGGCGCGGCTCCGCGAGGTGTTCCCGAATACG
>JBKJQC010000590.1:0-3904 GCA_046593995.1 Polyangiales bacterium | reverse complement strand
ACTACAAAGTGATCTGCATCTCACTCTACAACCTGGATCTCGAGCGCCCCGACGGCATGGTCGACGACCTCAAGCGCCGCGGCTTCACGAAGGCGAACCGCAGCGCGCTGATCCGGTTCGCGCTCGAGACGGCCGATCTGACGAAGGTGCAGAAGGGGATGTGAAGAGAGGTCTAGGGTCTAGGGTCTAGGGTCTAGGGTCCGGAGACGCGAGACCAGAGCAGAGAGCGAGAGCGCAGGTGCGATCCGTCGCCGCGGCCTCTCGTCTCCATGCTCGGACCCTAGACCCTAGACCCTAGACCCTGGACCTCTTCAGCGTTTCAGCAGCCGCGACAGCGCGCTCGACGCCGCCGTCGACAGCACGCGCGCACGGCGCGAGGCTTCGAGGAAGTCTCCGATTCCGAGCGCGACGAGGATCAGCGCCGCGCGATCAGCGACGAACGCCGGCGCGATGAGCACGTGCGGGTTGCCGAAGCGGACGAGATCGAGCGCGCGGTGGAGATCGACGTCGACGAGGGCGTCGATCGCCCCGAGCCTCTCGCCGCGTCCGACGGCCTCCGCGAACGCGCCGCCGAAGGGGACGACCGTCTGCCGGACGGTGTCCGCGTCGAGATCGCCGGACGCGCCGATGCCGACGAACCGACCGCGCCGCGGCGCGAAGAGCGCGGCGCACGACGCCGTGGTGACGAGACCGCGCAACAGCGCCTGCACGAGTCCCTCGCGGTCCGACGCGACGTCGATAGCCTCGAGCACCGGCGTCAGCGACGCGAACGGTGGTCCCTTCGCCACGAGCTTCCGTCGCGGGGGCGCCTCGCGTCGTGGGGACTCGTCGCGCTCGAGACGCGCCGACGGTCCGAAGTCGAAGGTGAGCTTCGGACGGGACGGCTTCCGCTCGGTGCGGTCGAACGGGTTCGTCGTCGGCGCCTCCGACACGACCCGCGCGCGTGACTCCGGCACGATGCCGCTCGTCGAGGGGGGCTGAGGGGGCGCTGGCGCCGGCTGCGGTGCTTCGGCCTCGCGCGACGGAGGAGGGGGGCTGAGGAGGCTCGAGCGCGCGCGACGCACGAGCGGCATCGCCACCTCGTCTGGCTCGTCCTCGCGCTGCGGGATCTCCGCGCGCGGAGCCGCCGCATTCACGGTGGCCGCGTGCTCGGGGACCGTGGCGCGCGGGATCGCCATGTAATCCGCCGTCGTCTGCTTCACGCGTGTGTCGACGAGCAGCAGCGCCTTCTCGATCTCGGCGAGCGGCGCGGCGACCGCGCGCACGGGCGCACGGAGATGGAACGAGAGCTCGGCCACCGCGTGTCCGTCGAGCGGATCGACGAGCGCGACGTCGACGGTCTGCGTGCGCGGATCCTTCCGCAGCGGTACGGCGAGGAGCCGCGCGCAGAGGCCTTCGGGGAGGGCCGAGACGAGCTCGGGGTTGGGCGCCACCGTTCGCACCGCCGGGTGTCCGGGCTCTTCGAGCGCGCGATCGAGGAGCGCGCGCACCGATGGGGAGGTCTCGACGAGGGCGCGCGCGAGCGGCCGCTTGCGCGCGACCGCCTCGAAGAGCGCGTGCTGCAGCTCACCTGGCTGCACGGCGCCGGCAGCGAGCAAGCGACGGCCGAGGTCGAGCGACACGGAGCGCGAGCCTACCAGGACGCCTCCGCGCGAGGGGCCTGAATCTCGGGACCCCGTGGTACACCTCACCCGACCCGAACCATGCGCGGCTTCGTCGACCTCCACTGCCACTACGTCCCGGCGATCGACGACGGCGTCCGTACCGAGGACGACGGCATGGCGCTCCTGCGCGCGCTCCGCGCGATCGGCTTCGATCACGTCGTGGCGACGCCGCACATGCGACCGTCGATGTTCGACAACTCGGCGACGGTGATCCGCGAAGCGTACGCGGCGATGAGCGCGCGCATCGAGAGAGAGCGCGCCGCCGGCGAGCTCGCGCCGCTGCCGCAGACCTCGCTCGCCGCCGAGCACTTCTTCGACGAGAAGATCTACGCGCTCCTCCTGCGTCGCGAGGGGCTGGGCTACGGAGCGAAGGGACGCGCCGTGCTCGTCGAGTTCGGCTACGAGCAGCTACCGGTCATGCTCCCTTCGCGCTTCTTCGACCTGCGCCGCACCTTGCAGCGACCGGTGGTCGCGCACCCGGAGCGCTACGAGCCCTTCCACCGCGATCCCAACAAGGCCGCGGAGACGATGCGTCGCGCCGGCGGCGTGCTCTTGCTCGACGTCGCGGCGCTGGTCGGCAAGTACGGCACGCGCGCGCAGTCGACGGCCGAGGCGCTCGTCGAGAGCGACGCGTACTACGCTGCGTGCAGCGACGCGCATCGTCCCGAAGACGCGGAGGTGGTCGCCCGCGCCATCGAGCGGCTCGAGCGCATGAAGGGAGCTTCGGGCGTCGAGCGGCTGCTGAAGAAAGGCCCGCGCGACATCCTCGAGGCCAACATCCTCGACGTCTACGACTGACGCGTCAGCCGTGTCAGCCGCCGGATGCGGTGTCGGTCTTTGCGCTGTCCCTCGCCGCGCCGCTGTCGGTCTTCGTGCCGGTGTCGCCCGTGCCGCCCTCGGTCGTGCCGCCGTCGCTCGGCGCCTCGGCCGTCTTCAGCCACTCGAGGATGCACGCGATCTCTCCCGCCGGGAGGGGCTTGTCGGCGCCCGACGGCATGCGCTCGGACACCTTGGTCGAGGTGACGCGCTTGTAGATGACGCTCGCCTCCGGGGTCTTCGGATCGACGATCACCCCGAGGCCGCGCGCCGGCTTCGCGTTCGCGAGCCGACCGAGCGGATCCGGCGACTCCAGGTCGAGGCCGCTGAGGTTGCAGTCGTCCGGCGGGGGCTCCGGCGGCGGATCGGCGAGGCAGGCGGCCGGATCCTTCTCGACGTTGTGACAGCCGGCGGTCGTACAGCGCGGCTTGATGATCGTCTCGTGCACGTTGCCGCAGACGAACGGCTGCGTGCTCCCATCGAGCGCTGCGCGGTAGCGCGCCTCGTCGTCGAGCGTGCCGGGGCAGCCGCTCAGGATCGCGATCGCTCCCGCAAAGGCGAGGCAGAACGCCGGGAACACGTGCTTCGAAGCATCAGAAGACATACGCAGCTCCGAGGTGAAGGCTCGCAAAGGTGTCGACCGCACCCCCCGCGACGTACGTGTCGCCCGGATCCGGATTCATCGAGTAGAAGAAGCGGGTGTAGCGCGCGAGGAGGCGAGCTTCGAGCCCCTTGAACACCGGAATCGCAACGCCGAGGTTCAGCTCCGCACCGCCGACCTTCGACTTCGGGAACCGGCCGGACACGGTCGTGAGATCGTCGGCCTTGGCCGACGTGAACAGGTAACCGAACCCGGCCATCACGGCGACCGGACCGAGGGGGATGCGCGCGTCGACCGACGCCTTGACGTAGCGATAGGTCGCCTGCGGGACCTCGTTCTCGAGCGGCACGCCGGCGTTGCCGAACGAGCACGACTCGCTGCCATAGCCTGCACCGAGGATGACGACCGGGCCCTTGTCGCCCGACACACGGATGCGATAGCGCAGCCCCGCGAACCAGTTGTCCCACGACGTGGAGATCTTCTGGCCACCCTGCGGAGAGGACTGCAGCGCGAGCGCGCGCGCGTAGTGCCCGACCAATCCGAAGTCACCGACGATGCTCTGTCCCGCGAGCGGGTAGAGCTCGAGGTTGAGCGCCAGCATCGGCACGCCGGCCACGTTGTACGCGCGGAGGTTGCGCGTGATCGGCTGGTTGTACTCGAAGCGACGCAGGCCGACGTCGACACCCGCGCCGACGACGAGGAACGCCTGCGCGTACTCGCCCGTGGGACGCGTGCTCGCAGGCGGCTCGGGCTCGGGCTTCTTCTCGACGGTCTTTTCGTCGTCGCTCTCGTCCTCGTCCTTCTTCTCGTCGGTCTTCTCTTC
>JBKJQC010000449.1:0-4263 GCA_046593995.1 Polyangiales bacterium | reverse complement strand
GCTCGGGATCGTTCTGCCCCCGCCCTTTCGCGCTGCGACAGCCGGTCCCCGCGCTCAGGGCCGAGAGGCTCAGGAAGAGAGTCGTCGCCTTGGCGACGACTCTCTTCCTGAGCCTCTCGGCCCTGAGCGCGGGGACCGGCTGTCGCAGCGCGAAAGGGCGGGGGCAGAACGATCCCGAGCCCGTCGCGTCCGCTCCCCAGCTCCCCACCCTCACGATCCGCGACGATTCGACCGGCCTCACGTTCAGCTACATCACCCTCGACGGAGGCTTCCAGCTGGTCAAGCGGCCGGCCGACGTGCCCTACGAGGCCCGTGACGCCGTCCGCGTCTGGAGCGAGGTGAGCGGGGACGGCGTCGCCGGCCCGTTCGTCTACGTGGCCGATCTCCGCACCAAGCTCCCGGACGGCACCTACCGCGTCGACGTCGTCGCGCGCACGTCCTTCGACGCGCTCGCCGAGCAGCGCCGATCGAAGACGAAGCACGGCGGCAAGGTCGCCGGCGAGCCGAAGCCGCCGGAGGGCGAGAAGCCGGTGCCGGGCGCCAACAAGGCCGCGACCAAGGTCATCATCTACGGCGCGGACTGGTGCAAACCCTGTCACCAGGCCGAGGCGTACCTCGACTCGAAGGGGGTGCCCTACGTCCACAAGGACATCGACGAGCCCGAGAACAACGAAGAGATGCGCCTGAAGCTCTCGGCCGCGGGCATCAAGGCCGGAAAAATCCCGGTGCTCGACGTGTCCGGGAAGCTCCTCGTCGGGTTCTCGCAGTCCGAGCTCGACGCCGCGCTCGCGGCCGCAGGAGGCTGACGGCGGCGGACGCGAACCTCGCGCGAGCGTCTCGCGAGGCTGCGGCCCCGGCTGTTCGGGGGCGTCAAGTCGTCCTTGACCGGGGCGAGGACGGGTTGGTACGGTCCGGGCCGTCTCGCGCGACCAAGACGGCTGGAACAGCCCGGATTCGCGCGAAAATAGCGGTTCACGGCGGCAGGAGATCGACGAGAAGATGCGCGCGCGAGCCGGGGATCCCCCCCGCACGATGGCTCAGAAGATCCTGGCGTCACGCTCCGACGAGCAGGCCCCCGCGACCGATCTCGTTCGCGCCAAGGTGGACCAGGTCGTCCTGACGCGAAGCCCCTCCCGCGTCCTCGCCGAGGCGTTCGCGCTCGGGCTGAAGAAGACGCAAATCGAAGCGGCCGTGATCTACGACGGCCGCTGCGTGACGAGCGCCTACGCCCGTCCGGAAGAACCGGAGCCCGTCCTCGACGATCCGAGCTTCGATCCGACCGCGCAATCGCTCACCCTCGCGCGCGCGGGCATCGGCGTCCCTCCGGCCGTCCACCTCGAGCGCTTCGCGGCGCCGGGACGTCTGATGCTGACCGACGATCCGCGCCTCTCCACCGTCGGCGGCGCGGGCATGCTCACGCTGGTCGCTGGCTCTTCGCAGCTCGCGAAGGCACTCGTCGACGGCTATGCGTGGATCCGCGCGCCGCGCAGCGTGCAGATCCTCCTCTCCGGCCGCACGCGCCCCTTCGTCTGCGCGCGGGACGTCGTCCACGAGCTCATCCGCCGCGGCCTCGAAGAGACCGTGCGCGCCGTCGAGACGCGCACCTCGTCGCCGGTGATCCTCGAGTTCGCCGGCCCGAGCGCGAAGCTCCTCTCGGTCGCCGAGCGCGCCGTCCTCGCCTCGATCGCCCCGCTCGTCGGCGCGACCGGCGCCCTCTTCATCAGCGACGAGAAGACGGAGGCCTACCTCCGCGATCAACGCCGCAGCAAGGCGCACCGCGCGCTCGTCCCCGACGCCGGCGCCCCCAGCGAAGAGGTCGTGAACATCGATCTCGCCGCGGTCGATCCGCTGGTCCTCGATCCGACCGGCGCGATCCGCAGCGTGCGCGACGTCGCCGGCAAGGCCGTCGCGCAGGTGATCCTCGGCGGCGACGGAACGGCAACCGCGCGCGATTTCCTCGCGGCGGCGACGCTCCTCAAGTCGAAGAAGATCGGCCCGCGCCTCGACTTCCTCATCTGCCCTCCTTCGCGCCAGATCCTCGAGATCCTCGCGAAGACCGGCGCGCTCACCGATCTCCTCGCGACCGGCGCGCGGCTCATCGAGCCCGATCGCCTCGTCACCCTCGGCGAGCTCTATCCGGCCCCTCCGACCGACATCGGCGTCTCCGTTCGCACGAGCGACGTCGAGCCGTGCCAGCCCGGCGTGGGCTCGTACATCGTCTCGGCCGAGACGCTCGCGTACACCGTCGCGCACAGCCAGCTCGGCGATCCGCGCGCCTTCAAACGACCGGTCCGCGTGCAGATCCCCCGCGAGCTCCCCACCGAAGATCAGCTCGTCGTGCGCGAGCGCCGCGACGCCCCCGGCTCCACCAAGAAGCCGCCGAGTGTCCCCGTCCCTCCGCTCGCCGTGCCGTACAAGGCCGCCGAGACGCTGCTCACCTACGAGCCGTCGAACCGCGTGAGCGGCAAGCCGGTCGGCCCGGAGCCGCGTCCGGGCGAGATCGCGCAGGGGCCGTGGGCCGCGGTGTGCAGCAACATCGGCGAGATCCGTCAGGTTGCGGGGCGATCTGCGCGACTCGTCGCCGTCTCGCGCCTCCGTTCGGTCATCGCGGTGCACTTCCCGCTCGGTCTGCTCTCGCAGCTCGCGGGCCACGGCATCCTCTGCCTCAAGGTCGACGAGGCGGGGCTCAAGGCGATCGCAGCTTCGAAGGAAGTGCAGCTCCCTCCGCCCGCCGCGCTCTCCGCCGCAGGCGCGACCGTCGTCGCCGGCAAGGCCAAGGTCGCGATCACGTGGCTCGCGTTGCCGACCGAGCGCGCCTGGATCGCAGGCGCCCCGGTGACGGCCGCTCCCGCTCCGGCAGCCCCCAAGGCCACGGCCGCGGGAGCCAAGGCGCGCTGAGCTGCTCGGGCCTCTCACGCGTGAGCGAGTGACGCGTGAGCGAGTGACGCCTAACAGGCCGCTTCGAGCACGGCCATCCGCACGGCGACGCCGGCCTCGACCTGATCGAGGATCGCGCTCTGCACGCCGTCGGCGACCGCGTCGTCGATCTCGACGCCGCGGTTCATCGGACCGGGGTGCATGACCATCGCGTCGGGCTTGGCAAAGGCGAGCGTCCGCAGGCCAAGGCCGAACGTGTGGTTGTACTCGCGCGTCGAAGGGATCATCGCGTCGACCAGGCGCTCGCGCTGGATGCGCAGCATCATCACCACGTCGGCGCCGTCGAGCGCGCGCGAGAGATCGGTGATCACCTCGACCCCGAGCGTCTCGACCTCGCGCGGCAAGAGCGTCCACGGCGCGCAGAAGCGGACCTTGGCGCCGACCTTCCGCAGGAGATGCGCGTTGCTCCGCGCGACGCGAGAGTGCGCGATGTCACCCACGACCGCGACGGTCAGCCCCTCGAGCTTCCCCTTCGCGCGACGGATGGTGAACGCATCGAGCAGGGCCTGGGTCGGGTGCTCGTGCATCCCGTCCCCCGCGTTGACCACGGCGCACCGCACGTGCCGCGCGATGAAGTGAGGCGCACCCGAGGCGGCGTGACGGAGCACGATAGCGTTGGGGCGCATCGCCTCGAGGTTCTTCGCCGTGTCGAGCAGCGACTCCCCCTTGGACACGCTCGATCCGCTCGACGACACGTTGATCACGTCGGCCGACAGGCGCTTCCCGGCGATCTCGAACGACGACCGTGTGCGGGTGCTCGCCTCGAAGAAGAGGTTGATCACCGTCTTCCCCCGGAGCCCCGTCGACTTCGTGTTCCCCTCACGCGCAGCGGTGAAGTGCCGCTCCGCCGCGTCGAGGTAGCCGATGATCTCGTCGCACGAGAGCTCTTCGATCCCGAGCAGGTGACGCATCTCGGGTGGAGCGTTCTCACGTCTGCGCGCTGGGGTCTACGGTCTACGGTCTACGGTCCTGCGGTCTCGCGGCCTTGGGGCTGTCGCCGCTCGCGCGTGCCCGGTTTCAGTCGTCAGAGAGCGTGAACGTTTTGGTCTCGACCGAGCCGCCGACAAACAGGGAGCCGGGGAGTCGGGGAGGCGAGAGGGAGGAACCAGAGGTCTGCCGGACGAGGCGACGACGTCGATGACACCATGGCCGCGAAAACGTTGATGTCCGCGCGCCGCAGCACATGCTCGACCTCCCTCTGATCTCCTCGCCTCCCCGTCTCCGTGTTGGTCCATCGTGGAAGTGAGCGAAAGATTCACGACCTTGCAGTCGTCAGTCGTCCGAGAATGGACGAGACGAGACTGCACGACACGCTCTCGCTCTCGC
>JBKJQC010000353.1:0-3437 GCA_046593995.1 Polyangiales bacterium | reverse complement strand
GCGGAGCCCTCGCGCGTCGACTTGATCTGCCCCTTGGCGAGCGTCTTCTTGATGCAGCTCGTGCTCCCGAGGGAGAGCGCTGCGACGCAGGCGATGGCGATCCCGTGACCGAGGCGGCGGAACAAGCCCTGCTTCATGGCTCCGTTGCGTAACGAACGGGACGCCCCCCGGTCAAGTGATTGCTCGCGTCACGCCCGGAGTCAGGCGTTCACCCTGGAGGCGTCGCGAGGATGGTGCACGCCGCTCCGTCCCGCACGTCGACGTCCGAGGACGAGAGGAGCGGCCGGGCGTCGCCCGGGTGACCGAGGCGAACCAGGCCCGCGGCCGCACGAAAGCGCACGAAAGACGTCGTTTCGAGGTCTGCCTGCAGCCTCGGGCGCGCGCGCGCGTCCTTCACGTCGGCCAGGGCGAGGGCTGCATCGGTCCCGATCTTGTCCGGGCGCGCCATCAGGGCCACCAGGGCGTCGACCGCCTTGCCGCGGTGCGCCTCGACGCGGAGGAGGGCCGTCGCCGCGAGGACGCGCGCGGACGGATCGTCCCCTCCGGCGTCCTTCGGTGCGGTGACGATACCGACCAGGATCTTCTCGTGCTCCGGATTCTGCGGATCGAGGAGTCGCAGCGCGTGCGCGCGGACGGCCGGGTCGGAGTCGCGCGCGATCTTCGCGAGCACCACCGCGCCGTCGGCGCCTCCCGCGCCCATGAGCGCGGACGCCGCGTCGACGGTGGCGTGCCCTTTCTCGTCCTGGAGCACGCGCTCGAGCTGCTGACGGCCGCCGGCGTGGAAGAGCGAAGGGGTCGCCCAGGCCCGCGCCACGGCGCCGCGCATCGGATCGTCGCCTGCGTCCCACAGATCGTGGAGGCGATCGACGAGATCGGCGCGCGCGGCACCTTCGGAGAGGTGCGGCGCGATCTTGCCGAGCGCGCGGACGGCGTCGACGCGGATCAGGACGTACGGATCGCGACGGGTCACGTCGAGCAGGAGCGAGAAGTCCGATGCACAGCCGGCGTCACCGGCCGCGAACACCGACGCACGACGGACGCGCTCGTCGTCGTCCATCGCGCGGGCCGCGCGCAGCGCCCCCTCGGAGGCATCGACGAGACCGCGCGTCGCGACCGCGCGCCAGAGCGGCCGCGGATCGTCGCGGTGCGCGTCGGTGTACCGATCGATCGACGCGTTGCCAGAGTCGATCAACACCCACGCTGCGGCGGCCGCGATCTCGTCGTCACCCTTCGCCACGCGCGCGAGCGCAGGCTCGATCGGCTTCGCGCACGTCGAGAGCGCCATCGTGCGCTCGATCCCTTGCTCTCCCGCGTAGCGCGTGAGGTCGTGCTCGAGGAGCGCCTTCGCGACGTCGCGCACTTCTCCGTCGTCGAGGTTCCCCTTCGCAGCGCGCTCGTCGAGCTCCTTGGCGAGCGCCGGGAAGTCGCCGTTCTGCGCGTGGCGCACGGCGGGACGACCGCACGCAGCGCTCGTACCCGCGAGCAGCGCGAGGACGACGATCCCGGCTCGGAACCGACCTCGGAGGAGAGAAGGAGTCTTGCGCGGCCCCGGCATCGCGACGAGTGTACGCGCGATGGCGGTCTCGCGTCCTCCGAGATGGCAGCGGCCTTCTCGATCCTGCGTGCTCATCGTCAACGCGAACGCACGAAAGTTCGTCGCGACGCGTTCGCTGCTCCTCGACGTCGACCGCTTGGTCGAGGGCCGGGCGCAGCTCGTCGTGACCCATTCGCGCGCCGAGCTCGACGAGGCGGCGCGCGCCGCCACCGACGCCGAGGTCGTGGTGCTGTGCGGCGGCGACGGGAGCTGGGGCGCCGGGGTGACCGCGTTCGCGCGCGCCCGGAAGCGTGACGCGCGCCCCTTGCCGATCTTCGCGCTCGCTCCGGGGGGCACCGTCGGTACCGTCGCCAACGGGCTCGGGGTCGCGCCCGGTGGGGCGACGTTCGCGGGCATCGCTCGCGTCGTCCACGCTGCTCTTTCGCCGAATCGCGCCACGATCGACGCCGCGACACTGGCCATCACGGCAAACGGCTCGACGCGCCTCGGCTTCATCTTCGGCACCGGTCTCGTCGCGAAGTTCTTCCGCCTCTACGACCCGCGCGGCGCCGACAAGGAGGGACCGTCGAGCGGCGCCGGGAACGCGGCCGCCGCGAGGATCGTCGCCCGCGTCTTCGCGGAGTCGTTCTTCGGTGGCCCCTTCGCGCGCCAAGTCCTCGATCCGCTCCGTTGCGACGTCTCGGTCGAAGAGGGCGTCGACGAGGACGGCGTGTCCCGGCGGCTCCCCTGGTCGGCATCGAGCCTGGTCGTCGCGGCGACCGTCCGTGACCTCGGCCTCGGGATGAAGGTCACCCACCGCGGCGGCGAAGATCCGACGAGGCCGCATTTCGTCGTGAGCGGCCTCGCGCCCCGCGCGCTCGGTCCGAGGATGACGCGCGTGCTGCGCGGCGTGCCCATCGGCGCGCCGCCGGAGCCGCACTTCGACGGGCTGGCGCGCTCCGTCGCGATTTCGTTCCCGGACGAGGCCGGCCCTTTCGTCGTCGACGGCGACTTGCACGAGGCGCCCGAGATCCGCGTGACGGCAGGTCCGTCGATCCGCGTCCTTCGCCTCGGCGCGTGAGGCGCGCTCTGCCGCCGGGGCCGCGCCGATGCGCAAGTGACAAGAAGCCAGGGCGCGAGCTATGTATCTGCCGAGGGCCGAACATGCCGCTCGGTAACAAGTTCCGCCGCCTCGCCGTCCTGATGGAGCCCGAGGTCCTGCGGATGCGCGAGAGATACACCCAGCGCATCGCGGGGATCGACGACACTCGCTTCGACGAGCGGTCGTCGACGGCTTGGTACATGCGCAACGGCGCGGTCGTGTGGCAGCCCCATGCCGAGCGCATCGGCGAGTGGGCGGGAGACATCTCCCTCTTCAAGTGGTGGTTCCACGGCATCAAGTTCGCCGAGCGCCCCCGCTCACGTCTCGATCCCGCCTACGCAGAGGGGAAGCTCTACACGCTCCCCGAGCTGCTCGAGGAGACGCTGACCGTCGAGTCGCTCGAGGACGCGCGGCTCCTCGCGCAGGCCGCCGCTCAGATCTCCCGCGCCGACGGTGTCCTCGAGCTGCGCCACGCCGATCGCGTCACATTCGTGGCCGTCTTCGACACGCGCGACGCGCGACCGTCCGAGGGCGCACCGAGCCTGCGGGACACGAACATCTCGCGCTCGAGCCCTCCGCCGTGGGTCGCCGAGCCGAAGACCGGCGCGCCCTACAGCGTGCGCCCGCCCGCGCGTCACGACGGCGCGCGCGCAGGGTTCTCCGTGCGCTCGATGCCGCCGCCTTCGATCGAGGTCGCGCCGGACGACTTCTGGGATCGCATCCCCGACGCTCCGAAGATGCCGGCACCAGCCAGCGTCGCGGGCGCGCCGAGCTGGCCGAGCGCGGCCGCCCCCTCCCCCC
>JBKJQC010000198.1:0-3228 GCA_046593995.1 Polyangiales bacterium | reverse complement strand
GCTCGATCCGGAGAAGAGCGCCTGAATCGGCGAGCACAATTCTCGATCGCACGATAAGCAGATCGGATTGAACACGGAGGCACGGAGGCGCGGAGGTTCGAGAGTCTGCCGATCGCGGCCGCGGCCTCTCGCCGCTCGTCGAGGCGATCGGGCCGTCGACCCCGAGTTCACAGATTCACAGAAACAAACAGGGAGACGGGGAGACGGGGAGGACCAAGAGTGCTGCCGCGCGCATGCGATCGCGTGGTCGCTGCCACCGCAGCCGCCGCGCATCAGGGACGATCGGCAGACCGCTCGGAGCTCCCTCACGGCTCCCCGTCTCCCCGACTCCCTGTTTTTTCTAGGTGGCGCGATCACGGCGAAGCGAGCGAGAGCGGCGAGGACTTCGGCGCGAAGCGTGCGGCAGCACTCTCACGACCTCCGTGCCTCCGTGCCTCCGTGTTCAATCGAACAGGTACGCCGAGTTCGAGAATCGAGATCGCTGATTTCGACGCCGCGCGCGTGAGGGTCACTCGTCGGCGGCTTCGACGAGGAAGTGCGTGTTCACCGTGGCGACTGGCTTCTCGCGATCCTCTTGCCAGGCGAACGCGCGCACACTGGTGACGCGCCGACCTTGCTTCGTGATCACGCCCGTCGCGTAGGTCTCGACCGCGCGCGCCGAGCGCAGGTAGTCGATGGTGATGTTGATCACCTTCGGCAGGACGACCGGCTCGTGCGCGAACAGTAAGAGGAAGGCGGCGCACGATTCGAGGAGCCCGCCGACCGCGCCGCCGTGCAGCGCCGGGATGGTGTAGTTGCCGACCAGCTTGGGATCGAAGCGCATCGTGCAGACGAGCTCGCCGTCGTGCATGGCCGCCGAGATCCCGAGCCAACGCGCGTAGGGAATCGCCTGCACGAGGGGATCCCACTCGTTCGAGCGCTTCGCCTCCGTCAACAGCGCCCGGAGCGTGCTCACGCGTTCTCCTTCGCCATGACGGGCCTCCCCTTGGTCGAGAGCATGAAGCTCGCGGCGCACGACGCGATCGGATCGTCCTCGGCGCCCTCGTGGTAGGCCGTGCCGCGGACGAACGCGACGTTCTTCCCGAGCTTGTAGCACTCGGCGCGCGCGAACACGTCCATGCGCGGCGTCGCCATCTTGAGGTAGTCGACGCGCAGATCGAGCGTGGCGATCGGCACCGGCGTCATCAGCTTCAGGAAGATCGATGCGCCCGCGCACGCGTCGAGGAGCGACGTGATCGGACCGCCGTGCAGGACGCCGCTGTCGGGGTTCCCGACGAGGTGCTCGGCGTACGGGAGGCAGAGGACGCAGACGCCCGGCGCGCAGTCGACGACGCGCATGGCGAGCGCCGCGTTGTGCGGGACCATCGCTCGGAAGCCCTGATCGAGGAGCGGCAGGATGCGCTCCTTGTCGAAGGTGCGCTCGCCTACCCGCGGAGGGGGCTCGGACATGCTCCGGCCATAGCACGGCGTGCGCGCGAGCCGGAGGGAGCCCCTTCCTTCGCCTCTTCCCCAGGTCGAGGTGAAGGTGGATGCTACGCCGCATGCGGCTCCTCCTCCCGCTCGGACTCGGCGCGCTCGTCACGTTCGCTTCCGCATCGGCCCACGCCGAGCACGCAGCGCTCCCGCCCGAGCTCATCGCGCTCGACTCGCCGGAGGGGGAGAGGCTGCTCGCCGAGTCGAACGCGCGCAACGACTTCTTCAAGCTCACCTGGTCGTTCGTCACCCAAGAGCGCCCCTCGTTCTGCGGCGTCGCGAGCGCCGTGACGGTGCTCAACGCGCTCGAGGTCGAGGCACCGCAGACCGACGTCGGGCGCCAGTTCACCCAGGTGAACTTCTTCGGCCCGGAGGCGCAGAAGGTCTACCCCTCCGAGTCGGTCGCGAAGGGCGGCGTCACGCTCGGTCAGCTCGCCGATCTCATCCAGACCCACGCGGCGAAGGCGGACGTGATCTACGGGAGCGATCTCACGATCGACGACATGCGCGCGCGCCTCTCGAAGAACCTCGCCACCGCCGGCGATTTCGTCATCGTGAACTACGCGCGGGGCGAGGTCGGGCAGGAGACGCTCGGCCACATCTCGCCGCTCGGCGCGTACCACGCGGGGAGCGATCGCTTCTTGTTGCTCGACGTCGCGCGCTACAAATACCCGCCGGTGTGGGTCACCGCCGAGGCGTTGCTCCGAGCGGTGAAGACCACCGACCAGAGCGCCGGGAAGTCGCGCGGCTTCCTCACGGTGAGCGCGGCGAAAGCACCGCCCGGCCCGGCCGGTCGCTCGAAGGCGCGGAGCCCGATCGTGATGCTCGGCGGGATCGTCGCGGCATCGTTCCTCGTCGGCCTCGGTATCGGCCTCGTGATCGGCCGCGCGCGCGGCAAGCGCGCTGCCGCCTCCTGACGAGGCAGGAGCGGTTGGCTCGTTCCCCGCAACGCACCTCGTGCATGAGAACTACAGCGTTCCGCATGGGTACGATCGCGGTGGCAGCGTCGTGCTTGGTCACCGCGATCGGGTGCGCCGGCGGCAACGCGGCCACGCCGCCGTCCCGTAACGTCGCAGAGCCGATGGCTCGCGGCGGCGGTCCGCGGTCCGGCGCAGGCAGGCCGCTGCCGTTCCTCCGTGCGATCGACACCGTGTCGAAGGAGTCGTGCGCGCACGAACAGAAGTGCGATCGGATGGGCGCGGGTCGACGCTTCGCGACGCTGCCGGCCTGTCAGGACGTGATGGAGAAGACGACGCGACGGAACCTCGCCGTCTGCGACAGCGGCTACGTCGAATCGGACGCGCTCCTCGACTGCGTCGAGGCGATCCGCTCGGGCGCGTGCGGCGTCGATCTCGAGGCGGCCTGCCGCTTCGACGCGATGTGCTCCCCCTGACGCGAAGAGCCGAGAGGACTGCTCCTCTCGGCTCTCCCATGTGAGCTCGCGAGCTCGCGGATGAATCAGTTGGTGGTGACGACCACGCCGAGCGTCGTCGTGAACTGCACCTTGGCCGGCGTGTCGGTGCCGCGGAGGAAGCGCTCGGTGTTCGCCTTGTCGAGGCGCGGTTCGAGCTTGATGATCAGATTCGGCGTGGGCGAGTAGCCGAGGACCAGCGTGCCGCTGATCACCGTCGTGTGCGCGATGTCCGGATCGGTGTTGGCGCCGACGAGAAAGCTCTTCTGGTCGTGGAAGTACGAGCCTCGCACGCCGACGTACGCCTTCTTGTGCACCTGCCCGCGCAGCGTGAGATCGGCGCC
>JBKJQC010000145.1:0-13121 GCA_046593995.1 Polyangiales bacterium | reverse complement strand
CCACGTTGATTCGCGGCGCGACGGCGGGGTGCGATCGGAGCAGCTCCTCGGGGACGCGCTCGAGCTGTCCGATCAGCAGTTGGCCGAGATCCTGTTGGCCCGCGAGCAAGAGCTGCGTCGCGGCGCGGGCCGAGGCGACCGCGTGCGGACCGCTGATCGCGCGCGTCTTGCCGAGATCGTGGAGCATCTGTCCGACGGTCACGAGCTGCGCGGGCTTGCCGCGGCGACCACTCGCGAGCGCGAGATCGCCGACCGCGTGGAACCACTCCGGCGTGCACCGGGGCAGGAGGCGCATCGCGTCGAGCGCGCACGCTTCGGCGCCGGCGAGCTCCCCCCGCCAGCGATGCGCCTCGGCCTGCATGACGCGGAGCCGGCCGAAGATCTCGCCCGTGGCGCCGCACGCGATCGCGCGCTCGGCGCGCGTCACCACCGAGTCGTAGTCGTTGCCTTCGAGGGCGTGCTCCGCGGCGCGACGGAACCAGCCGATCGCGCGCGCGGGCTCGGCGCCGCGCTCGAAGTGCTCGGCCATCGTCATGGCGTCGCTCTCGCCGGCGCCCCCGAGCCACTCCGCCGCGAGGCGGTGACCGACCTGCGCATCAGACTCGGTGAGCATCGCGTAGGCGCCGTCACGGACCAACGCGTGGCGGAAGATGTACTCCTCTTCGCCGGGGAACTTGCTCTGGGCGCGGCGGTTGATCGTCTCACGCTCGACGAGCTCGCGGATCCACTCATCGAGCGCGCCGGCGTTGGTCTCGCCACCGAGGAGCGCGAGCAACCCCGAGCGCCAGAAGACCTGACCGAAGACGCTCGCCGCGCGGAGCACGCGTCGCGCATCGGGCTCGAGGCGTTCGAGGCGGGCCTGCACCATCGCGACGACGGAGCCCGGCGGCGCGTCGCCCGTCGGGTTCTCGGCCGCGGCGCGGATCAGCTCCTCCAGATAGAACGCGTTGCCGCCGGCGCGCTCGACGAGCTTCGTCACCAGCGTCTCGCTCGCGCGATCGCCGAGGACCTCGCGCACGAGCTTCTCGGAGGACTTCCGGGTGAGCTCGCCGAGGCGGAGCTCTTGCACGCCGCGCCCGGCCCAGATCTTCGGGAAGAGCTCGTGCACCTCGGGGCGCGCGAGGGCGAGCACCATCAGCGGGCGCTCGCGGAGGTTCCGCAGCGTCGCGTCGATGAACTGCACGGAGGGAAGGTCACCCCAGTGCAGATCCTCGAGCACCAAGACGAGCGGGCGTGCGGCGCACTCGGCGTCGAGGAAGCTCTCCCAGGCGGCCTGCATCTGGTCGCCCATCAGCATCGGATCCTGCCGGGCCGCCCGCAGCTGGAGGCTGTCCTCGTCGGGGAACTTCGCGCCGACGATCTCGCCGAGGAACTGCGCGACGCGGAGGGCAGACTTGGGAGACGCGGTGCCGCGGCCGACGTGGCGCATCACGCGGTCCTTCAGCTTCTCGCGCCGGAGCTCGACGGGCTCGCCGTCTCGTAGCCCGACCGCGCCGCGGATCATCTGCGCGACCATCGCGAACGGCGAGCCGGCGCCGATCGGATCGCCGCGGCACATCCAGACGTCGGCCTCGGGATGCGAGGCGCGCGCGTTGCGCAGGAACTCGTAGCGGATGCGCGACTTCCCATGGCCGGCCGGCGACGTCACCAGCACGGCGCGCGCGACGGGCTCGGTGATCGCTTCGTCGAGGTACATGCGCAGGAGCGAGAGCTCACGATCGCGGCCGACGCACGGGGTCTCGCGACCGAGCAGCGTGCGCGTGGCCTCGACCTGCTCTCGCTCGCCGCGCAGCGTGAATCCCGTGCCGCTGCGCTGGACGTCGAAGCGCGCGTCGAGGAGGGCCGCGGTCATCTCGTCGACGTTGATTCGGGCGCTGATCACGCCCGGAGGGGTCGACGGCATGCGTCCGCCGCCGGTCGCGGAGCGCAACAGATCGGCGGCCTTGTCGATCGCTTCACCCACCGGGAGCCGTCCGCCGAGCACGCCGCGCCCCGTGGTCACGACCATGGTCACGTCGGGCGCCTCGGCGCGGATCGCGAGCGCGCACTTCGCTGCGCGTGCGACGAGCTCCGGTGCATCACCCTTCCCGACGAGGCTCGCGACGAGAGAGCCGTTACGCAGGAGCTCGATCTCCGCGCCGAACTTCTGCACGGCTTCGCGGATCCGCATCAGGCGCGACGTGGTGACGTCGTGCTCCGCGGTCGTGAGCGGGCGCTCTCGGGGTTGGGTCTGCTCGTTCATGCGCGACTCGAGGACGCTCGTCAGGATCACCGCGACGAGGCGCTGCTCGGCCTCGCCGATCGCCTCCATGCGCAGGCTCGCGACGGGAGCGGCGTCGGCGTCTGCGACGATCCGTGCGAGCGCGTCGATCTCGAGCGCGAGGCTCTTCGCGTCGGACGGCCGGCTCCCCGGCACCTTCGCGAGCATGCGCGCGACCAGGCGGTCGAGCGCCTCCGGGACCTGCGGGCGCGCCTTGCGCAGACGCGGCGCGTCCTCGAAGACGACCTTCGCGAGGACGGCCGTCGGCTGCGCGCCCATGAACAACGGCTCGCCCGTGACGCACTCGTAGAGCACGCATCCGAGCGCGAAGATGTCGGCGCGTCCGTCGATGACGCGCTCTCCGCGCGCTTGCTCGGGCGCCATGTAGCCGAGGGTCCCGAACACCACGCCCGGAGCCGTCAGACCGTCGCGATCACCGAAGCGCGCGATCCCGAAGTCGAGGATCTTCACGCGATCCGCCCGTCCTGCCGGGAGGAACAGGTTCGACGGCTTCACGTCGCGATGGACCATTCCGCGGGCGTGCGCGGCGGCGAGCGCGCTCGCGACCCGTGCGCCGAGCGCGACGGCAGCGGACATCGACAGCGGCCCGTGACGAAGACGCTGCGAGAGGTCTTCCCCGTCGAGCCACTCCATCGCAAGGTAGTGGGTCCCCGCCGGTGTGCGCCCGTGAGCGACGTATCCGACGACGTTCGGGTGACGGAGGCCGGCGAGCGCCATCGCCTCGCGCTCGAAGCGCGTCGATTCGTGGGTGAACCGCTCACCCAGGAGCTTGAGCGCGATGTCGGTCTTCGTCTCGCGGTCGAACGCGCGGTAGACCGTGCTCATCCCGCCGTGGCCCACTTCCTCCCGGAGCTCGAACCGGTCGGCGAGGATCGCACCGGGTGCGAGGCCGGAAGCTGCGGGATGGGGCAGCATCGCGACAGGGAGTATCACCGATCGGAGGCGCTGCCGTCGTGTCGCGTCGCGTCGCGTGTGCGACGACCGGAGTGCACCGGAGGGCCGTGTGTGCGTCGTCACGCAACGACCCCACCAGCGCGTGTGATCTCGCCCATTGTCGGTGCGGCAACGACCTAAAATCATTGGAAAAAACTACGTGCAGCGGGGCGACCCAGCGCTATTCTCATCGTCGTAGCGACGGCTCCGGCGATACGGAGCGAGGCACCGTCGACGAACGCCAACGCAGTCGTCGACAGGAAAGGAGCCCCCGTGATGGTGAAGACGCTCTCGAAGTTCGCTGCGGTGATCTTGCTCGCAGCATCCGTGAGCTGCGCGGCTGCTCCGGTGGAAGAGCCGGTCGCCAGCGAGGGAGGCGAGTTCGCTTCGATCGACGATGCCCTGTCCGCGAGCTCGAATCCGGCGCGTCTCGCGTACCTCGAGGTGGCCGCGACGTACGACGACGACCTCCACGCGGTGATGATCGACCTCACGTCGAACCACCTGCCCGAAGGCATCTACGAGAACGTCGATCCGCACGACGGCGATTACTTCCAGGCCGTGAAGGTCTACCTCGAGAATCCGTCCACCGGCCGTCGCGTCCTCGCAACCCTCGGCCCGTCCGACTACTACGGGCCGAAGGCAATCGGTCCGGGTGGCGGCTGCATCCACTTCCGACTCACCAATGTGAAGCCGGGCGATCGGATCCTCGTCGGCGCCGTCGTCGCTCTCGAAGGTGCGACCGGCAGCACGATCGCCGCGGCACCGCAGCTCGTCATCAACGGCGAGTGGACGCCGGATCGCTTCGGTAAGCACGACCTGCACGGCCACTGAGCGCACGCGCAATCGCGCAAATGCAAACGAACGACCGCCTCCGCGCCGAAAGGCAGGAGGCGGTTTCAGTTTTGTCGATCCGCTGGAGGCGAGGAGCGAAGCTTCAGGGCTTCTTCGCGGCGACGAGCTTCGCCGAGGTCTCCGCGCGCTCGTGCACGCCGATGACCCCCTCGCCGCACGCGTCTTCCACCTGCGACAGCAAGAGACCCGCGGGCACGGTGAGCTTCGGCACGATGTAGAGCTCGAGGGTGACGATCGTGTGCTTGTCGTCGATCGGGCGGATGTGCCAGACGGCCTGCAGATCCTCGACGTTGCCCTTCTCGAACGTGCCGACGATCTTCTCGCCCTTCCCCTCGGCGACCGGCGGCGCGAAGTGGATGACGGCCCAGAGCGTCGCCGCGCCCTTGAGGATGGGCATCTGGAGGTAGACCTGCGCCGCGCCGCTCGCCTCTCGCTTCAGCAGCTTCGACTTCTGGAACTTCGGGATGAACTGCTGGTAGTTGCCGTAGTCGAGCACCGCTGCCTTCACGTCCTTCATCGGCGCGTCGACGAAGTGGTGGGCGCGGCCCCATTTCTGGCCGCTCTTCGGCTCGACGAAGTTCGACTTCTTGTCGTGGCCGAGCTTGAAGAGCTCGACGGCCTGGGGATCGCTCGCGGGCGGCGTCCATCCGCCGCCGGCCCCTGCCGAGGCCGAGGTGGCCGGGGTGACGGCCAGCGCGGCGGCGAACGCGCCGCCGAGGAGCGTGAGGGCGAGCGAACCAAGGGAGCGACGGCGCATGGCGAGACGGGCGAGCATGGCGAGGAAACCTCCGGACGGTGGACGTGTCGAGCAATCGTCGTACCGTCACTCCGAACGCGAATGGGACGGTGGGGGGTGCCGCGGAATTCGATGCCCTTTCTCCCACTTCGACGCGGTCGGCTCCATGAAGACTTCGCCGGGCGGGTGCCCCGTCGCCCGGAGTTCACGAAATGTCCCGGCGGAGTGTCGTCGAATCGCCACGGTTGCCGGGATGCGCGCCCACCTCGCGCGAAGCGGGAGCCGCGAAGGGGGAGACGCACTGCGTAGAGAACGGCCCTTTCCATTCCCCGCGCCGACGGTGGCTCGATCCGTGATAGGGCGGGAGTCCGCATGGCTGCGCCCGGTCCGCCGAGAGGTGGGAACGAAAACATTCGATTGACCAAGGCGCCCGTCGCATCCTGGGTGCAGCGCCTGATCACGTGGCAGGTCGAGAAGCCCTTCTGGGTGCTGCTCTTCGCGCTGCTCGTCTCCATCCCGGCCGTGCTGCTCGCGAAGCGCCTGGAGCTGCGGACGGGGTTCGAGTCGCTCCTCCCCGAGACCAAGCCGAGCGTGAAGGAGCTGAAGCGCGTCGGCGCGCGCACCTCCGGGGTCTCGTCGTTCATCGTGGTGATGGAGGGCTCGAAGAAGGAGTCGCTCGTGCAGATCGGCGACGCGGTGTTGCCGAAGCTGCGCGCGCTCGGACCGGAGTGGGTCGGCACCGCCGAGAACGGCGTGCAGGCCGAGAAGGAGTTCCTGCGGCAGCGGCAGGCGCTCTTCCTCTCGTACGAGAAGGTCAAGGAGATCCACGACAAGGTCGAGGATCGCTACGACTACGAGGTCCACGGCAGCATCACCGGCGACGAGCCGGAGCCGATCACGCGGCAGACGATCGAGAAGGAGCTCGGGCCGCAGGGCGCCGCCGTGGGCGGACCCCCGTACCCTGACGGTTACTACATGAACGCCGCAGGCACGCGGCTCGTGACGTTGATCCGCACGGCCGTCGAGGTCGGGGATCTGAACAAGAGCGCCGCCCTGCAGAAGAAGGTCGAGGACGCGATCGCCTCGGTGAACCCGACGTCGATCGACCCCGCGTTCAAGGTCGGCTTCACCGGCGATCTCGTGGTCGGCGCCGAGCAGTACGGCGTCGTGAAGGCGGATCTCGCGACGGTCGGCGCGGCCGGCATCCTGATGATCCTCTTCGTCGACTGGCTGTTCTTTCTCCGCGTGCGCGCTGTCGTCGCGATGGGCATCGCGATCGGCATCGGCGTCTTGTGGTGCTTCGCGCTGACCCGGCTCGTGATCGGGCACCTCAACACCGCGAGCGGGTTCCTCGTCTCGATCGTCTTCGGCAACGGCATCAACTTCGGGATCCTGCTCCGAGCCCGGTACAACGAGGCGAGACGCGATGGCCATCCCCTCGCGGACGCCGTGCGCGTCGCCTATCGCGACACGTGGAAGCCGACGCTCACCGTCGCGGCGGCGGCCGGCGTCGGATACGTGTCGCTCGCCACCACCGACTTCCGCGGCTTCCGCGACTTCGGGGCTATCGGCGGCTACGGCATGCTCCTCTGCTGGATCGCGAACTTCCTGTTCATGGTCCCCCTGCTCGTCGTGTTCGAGCGCTGGCTCCCGACCCACGTGCAGAAGGAGCGCCACAGCGTGTGGGAGCGGATCGAGGCCTTCGTCGATCGCGGCGTGCCGTTCGGCAGCCCGTTCGCGTGGTTCGCGCGCAAAGCGCCGATGGCGGTCGCGATCGTCGGCGTGCTCTCGGGCGTCTTCGGCGCCTACGCGACCTATCGCTACGTGAAGGCCGATCCGCTCGAGTACGAGCTGTGGCGCCTCGAGAACGACCCGGGCGCTCCGAGCAAGGCGTCGACGCTCGGCGATCAGGTCGGCGAGCTCACCGGCCGCACCGGCCAGGACGGCATGGCGATCATGGTCGACCGCCTCGACCAGGTGAAGCCGCTCGTCGCAGAGCTCGAGAAGCGCAAGGCAGCGGCGCCGAAGGAGCGGCCGCCGTTCGAGAAGGTAGTCTCGATCTACGAGCTGATCCCGGATCGGCAGGCCGAGAAGCTCGCGCTGCTCCACGAGACGCGGAAGCGCATCGAGCGCGTGCGCGAGCTCGGCAAGATCACCGATGCGGACTGGACCGAGCTCGTGAAGTTCCTCCCGCCGAAGGATCTCGTTCCGTTCGACATCGCCGATCTCCCGGAGCGCGTCGCGCGACCGTTCACCGAGAAAGACGGCTCGCGCGGGAAGATCGTCTACATCGCGCCCGCGGCGAACGAGAGCGTGCGCGACGTCCGCTACCTGCGCCGCTGGGCCGATTCCTACCGCGAGGTGAAGCTCCCGAACGGCGAGATCATCGTCGGTAGCGGCCGCGCGGTGATCTTCGCCGACATGATCGAGAGCATCATGGAGGAGGCGCCGAAGGCGATCGCCCTCAGCTTCATCGGCACCGTGATCGTCGTCATCGTGGCGTTCGCCCGTGGCAAGAACGGCGTGCGCGCTTCGCTGCTCGTCATCTTCGCGCTGATGCTGGGCATCGCGTGGATGGGCCTCGCGTTCGCCGGCTTCAAGATCAAGCTCAACTTCCTCAACTTCATCGCGGTCCCCATCACGTTCGGCATCGGCGTCGACTACGTCATCAACATCGTGAGCCGCTGGCGCGTCGACGGGCCAGGGAGCGTCATCCACACCGTGCGCGAGACCGGCGGCGCCGTCGTGCTCTGCAGCCTCACGACGACGCTCGGGTACATGGCGCTCCTCAAGTCGATCAACGCCGCAGTGCGCTCCTTCGGCCTCGCCGCAGTGATCGGCGAGCTGACCTGCATCTTCGCGGCCGTGATCGTGCTGCCGGCGATCCTGATCTTGATCGACCGCCGCGCGGGAGTCCGCGAGCAGCAGTAGATCAGTGCGGCCGCGGGGTGCTGCCGTGCAGGTGGAGCATCGCGAGCACGAGCAACACGGCAAAGGCCGCGACGACCGCGGCGACGCCTGCGGGAGAGCGCTTCGTCCGTGCGTGCGCGACCGGGGCCTTCGGCGTGCGAGGCGGCTGTCGCTGCATGCGCTCTCCGTACGCGGTCCGGCCCCACGGCTTGTAGACGGACAACGCCGTCGCGACGAGCAGTACGAGCAGGCCACCGGCGGCGTGCACCACGAGCTGGATCCGCATCGCGCCCACGTCGCCGCCTGCGAGCGGGGACATGTGCGCCGCGAGGTTCGACATGCGGCTGACCGTCCGCATGTGGACGAAGAGGACGACGGTGGCGACGATCGTCAGGAAGAATTTCGTTTGCAGCCAGTGATGGCGGAAGAGCCCCCACTCGGTGCCGAGGGATCCGACGAGACCCGTCGCGAGCGCACCCACGCTGAAGGGGATGATCACGAACCAGCCGACCAGCTCCATCGACAGGTAGGCTGCGCGCATCCGCTGCGGGTCGGCGCTCGTCAGACCCGCGATCGCGAGCGCGAGGTATGCGACGACGGCGCCAGCCCAACCGACCGAAGTGGTGACGTGCGTGGTGAGCGCGAGCCTGCGGAGGCGGGGCGTCATCGGCATGGAAGGGCGATGCCGCATCCCACCGCAGGGGGCAAACGACCGGCCGTCGGGATGGGTTTCGAGCGGCGCTCGCGGGGGCGCCCGCCTCGTGCTCTGCTGCCTCCCATGGCCCAGCGCGCACCGTACTGGCTGTTGCTGCTCGTCGTCGCGGGATGCCGAGGCGAGACGGTCGACGACGCAACGGTCGAGGACGGAAGCGTCGGGGAGGTCGCGGTGGACGGTGCGCTCGACGACACCGGCGTCGTCCCCGCGGACGCTGGTTCGGACGGCACTGCGGAGGATACGGCGACGGTCGCCGACACCCGCGTCGCGGACTCGTCGAGCGCCGACACGACCCTCGGCGATTCGGCGGGCGACGTCGGCAGAGACTCCACCTCCGACGCGATGGACGCGGGGACCCCCGACGTCCGCGACAGCCAGCCCGCCGACGGCGCAGACGCTTCGGATGCGAGGGACGCCGCGACGGTGGACTCCGGGTGCAACGCCACGTCGTGCGGCACGAAGACGTGTGGTCCGAGCAGCTGCGGCTACGTCTGCGGCATCTGCACCGGCGCGAACGTGTGCACGGTCAGCGGCACGTGCGGCGCCAACTGCCCGGGGACCGGCTGCATCGATCATTGGGGTGCCACCGCCTGCTATGGCACGCGCTCGTTCCGCACCTGTCCGACGGATGCGACGAAGGTCCAGCTGTGCAACTGCAGCGCCGGCACGTGGTCGGCGTGCGATGCGACGTGCCTCGCCGAGCCGTGCGAGGGGTGCGTGGCCGCGAAGTGCAAGACCGCGTACACGCAGTGCCAGGGGTTCCCGACGTGCAAGTCGTACTACGACTGCTACGTCGCGTGCGGCACCGCTACGTGTCAGCAACAGTGCTTCAACACGTTCACCTCGGACACGAGCGATCAGATGCGCAGCTGCCTGACGACGTCGTGCCCGAACAGCTGCCCGCGTTGAGATGCGCGCGCGGTTGACCGGGGTCACGCGCCGCGCGACCGTTCGCGGATGCGGCTTCTCTTCGCACTGGCGATCTCCGGCTCCATCGGGTGCAGCGCCGGCGAGTCTGCGACCCCTCCGGCGCTCCCGCCGGCCCGTACCCAGTCGTTCGTGACGACGATCCGCTCGAACGGGTTCTCGGACGCGGTGGAATTCTCGGTGCCTCCCCACTCGCGGTCGATCACCGTCGTGGTGAAGGGCGTGGAGGGGCGACTCTACGCGCTCGGCGCGCTGCGCCTCGCAGATGGCGTCGAGCGCGTGAATCTCGACGCCTCGGCTTCGTACGGTGCTGTGATGCGCGATGCATACGTGACGGAGCAGTCGGGCGCGATGCCGGGGGATCTGTACCAGACGATCCGTCTCGGGACGTTCACCCACGTGTACCCCCACGCGCCGGGCCAGGAGACGAAGGAGGGGCGCGCATCTCTTCGCGTGGTCTCGGACGCAACCGAGGGCGAGGTCTCCGTCCGGGTGTACATGCCCGAGGACGACGGCGCGTCGACGCTCCACATCAACGCGCTCGCCGTCTCCGAGACCCTCGAGATGAGCACGTCGCCGGGATTCCTCGGCCCCGCGCAGAAGATCTTCGATCAAGCCGGCATCAAGCTCGTCGTCGACGGCGCGTTTTCCGTGAAGGGCAGCGGGCTCTCGTCGATGCTCGACTTCAACGAGCCACAGGAGCCGCCCGGTGGGGGCGCCGCCGCGCTCGCGGCGCTCGGGGCCGCGCAGACGACGACGCCCGCGCTGAACGTCTTCGTCATCGATCGACTCGTGAGCGGCGTCGCGGGACTGAGCCTCGGCACACCCGGCCCGCCGGATGAGGGGAGCTATTATTTCGGGGTCATCCTCCGCAGCGCCCCCGATGCCGAGCTCGCGCGTGTGTTCGCGCACGAGGTCTGCCACTTCATGGCGCTCCAGCACGTCGTGAACAAGGGCGTGTCCGGGAAGCTCTATCCCGATCCCATCGACGACACCTCGCCCGGAGTTCCGAACCTCATGGAAGACGGAACCACGCTCACCCCTGGTCAGATCTTCGCGCTCTCACGGAGCGCGCTCCTGACGAAGTAGTCAGCCCTGCGGGGCGTCGCTCGACTTCGGCGTGACGTTGGACGCGTGAGCTCCATGTGACTCCCGGGGATGCTTTCGGCATCCTTGCTCCCCGATGCAGGTCTTCGTCACCGGGGGTTCGGGGTTCGTCGGCGGTCATCTGATCGAGGCGTTGGTCCGCGAAGGGCACGTCGTGCGCGCGCTCGCGCGGTCGTCCGGCAGCGCCGACAAGGTCCGCGCGTTCGGGGCCGCGCCCGTCGACGGCGATCTCGGCACGCTGCGCACGGAGGATCTCGAGGGGTGCGACGCCGTGATCCACGCCGCGGCGTTCGTCGAGGAGTGGGGCACGCGCGAGCAGTTCTGGGAGGCGAATGTCGTCGGCACGACGCGCGTGCTCGACGCGGCGAAGGCGGTGTCCGTGCGTCGCTTCGTGCACGTGGGCACCGAGGCCGCGCTCTTCGACGGCCATGATCTGATCGACATCGACGAGACGGTGCCGTACCCGAAGAAGCAGAAATTCCTCTACTCGGAGACGAAGGCGGAGGCCGAGAAGCGCGTGCTCGCGGCGAACGCCAATGGCTTCACGACCATCTCCGTGCGGCCGCGGTTCGTGTGGGGGCCGCGTGACACGAGCGTGCTCCCCGCAGTCCTACGCATGGCGAAGGAAGGGAGCTTCGCGTGGCTCGACAAGGGCGCGCAGCGTACCTCGACGACCTACGTCGAGAACCTGACGCGCGCGCTCTGCCTCGCGCTCGACCACGGGGAAGGGGGGCGTGCGTACTTCGTCGCCGACGACGGCACGCGGACGATCCGCGAGTTCCTCACCGCGCTCGCCGCCACGCAGGGCGTGACGCTCCCGGAGAAGAACGTCCCCGGGGTCGTGGCACGGTGCGCTGCGAGCCTCGTCGAGCGGAGCTATCGCCTGGTGGGCGCGAACAAGACCCCACCGATGACCCGCTTTGCGGTGACGATGATGTCGCGCAGCGTGACCGTGAACACGGCTCGCGCGCGCAAGGAGCTCGGGTGGTCGCCGACCGTCGACGTCGAGGAAGGGATGCGCCGGATGCGCGCGTGACGTAGGCTGCGCGTATGTCGCTCGTCGCCTGCTCCGCTTGCCGTCGTCACGTGCGCTCCGGCGACGCGTGTCCGTTCTGTGGCGCGGCGAGCGTCGCGGGCCCGGCTTCGAGCGCGATGCGCTATCCGCTGCGCATCGCGGGCGCGCTCGCCGTCGCCGCGAGCGTCGGGTGCTCGAGCACGACCTCGACACCCGTCTACGGTGCGCCCGCGCCGCCGGACAGCGCGACCGACGCGCGCTCGACCGAGGCCGCGACCGACACCGCCGGTCCGGACGACAGCGGCGGCACCGGGACCCTCTACGGGGCGCCGGCTCCCGACTCGGGCGCGCCCTGAATCACTGCGCTCACGGGTAGAAGCGCTCACGGGTAGAAGCGCACGACGAACGACCAGCGCGACGCGCGCACCGCCCGGTACTTCCCGCCGACGTCGATCCCTTTTCCTTCGAGCTCGGCGCACGCACCCGCGCCGACGTCGATCGCGTCGTGGAAGGAGAGCGTGCAGGCTTGCTCGCGGAGGCCGCCGTCGAGCCGCGTGCGCGCCATCGCGTCGAGGATCGGATCCTGCGCGAGCCACGGATGTAGATCGTCGGGGACGTGCGGCGCGACCTTCTGATCGAAGCGCGCGACGATCGAGCGATCCACCTGGCCGCGCGCGTCGAACGCGACGTGCAGACCGAGCTGACCGGCGGCGTCCGGGAGCGGTGAGCGCGCGCGGGCGTCGCCGACGCGCGTCACGGACTCGCCGGACGTCACCTCGACCTCCGACGCGCCGAGCGCGGACGAGAGCCGGAGGAACGCGCCGACCTTCTCCTGCGCGATGCGCTCGTTCGCGCTCGCCATCGGTAGATATCGCTCCCCGCGGATCGGATCGAGGACGTACGCCGCGCCGTCGATCGGGAGCGCCTGATCGAACCGGAACAGCCGCGCTGCATCGGCGGGGGAGGCGTGGGGGATGGGCAGCTCGCCGACACGCAGCGGTGGTCGTCGGAGCTTGGCGATCTCGTCGGCGACGCGTGTCCAGGTCGGTGCGAGGTAGCCCGTGCGCGCGAGCGACTCGCCGATCGTGGCGCTCACGTACGGCAAGAGATGCACGACGGGGGTCGCGGCGGTGAGCATCCGGAACGCCGCGGTCTTCGCCAGCGCTGCCCAGTCGATCCGCTCGGTGAGCCGCCGGTACGTCTCGTCCGACGCGACGAGGAGGAGCCTCCGTTCCGCCGGCGCGAGGGCGTCGAGGTCGACCTTCACCGTGGGAGCATACGCTCGCGCGGTTCGTGATGCGCGCTGCCCTCAGGGCGCGCAGCAGACGTACTCCATGTACCGGTGGTTCCCACCCTCGCAAGGCGAGCGCGTCATCAGTCATCAGTCTTCAGTCGTCAGGCGAGAGCGAGAGCTCGAACCGCTTCTCGTCGCGGACTGACGACCGACGACTGACGACCGACGACTTCTTCGGGATCACGCCTTGGTGGCGGGCTTCTTCGCGGCGGCGGGCTTCTTTGCCGGCTCGGCCTTCGCTTCCTTCTTCGGGGCGGCAGCCGGCTTCGCGGCGGCGGCCTTCGGCTTCGGCTCAGCCTTGGGGGCGGCCTTTGCCTTCGCCTTCGGGGCAGCCGAAGCGGCTGCCCC
>JBKJQC010001307.1:0-5562 GCA_046593995.1 Polyangiales bacterium | reverse complement strand
CGCGTGCTCGCCTGGGGGGTCGCCGTCTCGGGGCCGGCGGCCGCGCTCGCTGCCCTGCGCGGCAGCTCGCGGCGCAGCGCAGCCACCGTGGCGAAGAGCGCCGAGACGACGGCCGAGGAGACGAGCACGACGGCGCGCGCCCACGGCGGCACGGAGGATGGAGCGCTGAACGGCACGAGGCCGCGCACCCGCACCTCGCCGATGTGGAGCCGCACGAGCGCCCCCGACGAGAGCGGCGGGAACAACAGCTGCGCGTCCTTCGCGGTGATCGACGCGAGGTCGTCGCCGACGTCGAGATCGCTCGCGAGGAAGTCGATGCCGTTCGCGCTGCCCGACCCCTCGCCGGCGAGGAGCGGCGCGCGCCCCGGTCGACAGAGCCACGTCGCGTGTACGAGCGGCACGTCGACCACCTTGGCCGCATCAGCTCCTTCACACGCGCGGCGCGCCTCGGCGATGAGCGCGCGCGCCACGCGCCCGGGTGCGCGCGCGTCGCGGCCCCACGACACCGAGCCGACGGCCATCGCGGCGGCGAGCACGACGAGCGCAGGCGCGAGCCGCACCATGCGTCGCCACGGCCCCTCCCCGAGCGCCATCCGCGCGCGCGCCTCGCCCCGTTCACGCGAGCGCAGGGCGGCCTCGGTCCACCCGAGCGGCCAGCCGACGAGCGCGCCGACCTCGACGGAGAGCGCGAGGAGGCCGATGAGAAAGGGACGCGCGGCGCGCCGCGGGACCTCTGGATCGAGCAGGATCGGGAGCACGCGCGAGAGCCCGGCGGCGGCGGCGATCCAGGTGACGATCGTCGCGGCGACGAGCGCCGCCGCGAGGAATCGCGGTCGGTCCTCGGCGAGGACGGCGCGGACGAACGCGCGCATCGCTCAGACCGCGCGCGGATCGGCCAGGAGCCCGCGCAAGAGCACGTCCGCGACCTGCTTCGCTGCGCGCGACAGCCCGCCCGCCTCGGCCTTCCCGAGCGCCCAGGTCATCGTGATCCCGTCGAGCGCGCCGAAGACCGTCCGGGCCACGAGGTGCGGCGACACGTCCGGCCGGAACGCGCCGGCGCGCTGCCCTTCGGCGATCACACGCGCGATCGTGTCGAGATAGAGGAGGAACTTCGGCGCGGCGTACTGCTTCATCAGCTTCGTCGACTGCCGCAGGTTGACGGTGATGACCTCGGCGAGATCGCGCTCGCCTTCGAGGAGCCCGAGCTGCAGCTCGATCACGCAGCGCAGACGCTCTTCGGGCGTCTCTCGCTCGGAGAGCGCGCGCTCGAGGGTCGCGAGCAGACGTCCGATGCGGTCTTCGAAGAGCGAGACGAGGAGATCGTCCTTGTTCTTGAAGTAGAGGTAGATGGTCCCGTCGGCGACGCCGGCGGCCTTGGCCACCTCGCTCACCTTCGTGGCGTAGAACCCCTTCCGCGCAAAGACCTTCGTCGCTGCGCGGAGGATCCGCTCGCGCTTGTCCCCCTCGCGCCCGCGCGCGGGCCGCCCCTTCGCGGCGCGAGCGGCAGTCGGCGCACGCTTCGGCGACTCGACAGAGGACGTCCGCGCGGCGCGCGGCGAACTGAATCGCGATTCAGTCACGAGGACCGGGGTAGCAGAGCCGCCGCATTCTGTCGATGATGCCGGCTCACCATGACTCCGCTGATCGTCGTCGCGGGAGTGCTCTTCGAGAACGGCCGCGTCCTGCTCACGCAACGCAAAGCCGGCGCCCACCTCGAAGGCCTGTGGGAGCTGCCGGGCGGGAAGATCGATCCGGACGAGGATCCACGCGACGCGCTCGTGCGCGAGCTCCGCGAGGAGCTCGGCATCGAGGTCGAGGTCGGCGCGCCGATCGAGGTGACCTCCTGGCGATACCCCGAGAAGCGAGTGCTCCTCTTGTTCTTCGAGGTGACGCGGACGCTGACGTCGCCCGAGCCGCAGCGGCTCGACGTCGCGGATCTCCGTTGGGCCACCCGGAGCGACCTCGACGCGCTCTCGTTCCCGGCGGCCGACGTCTCGGTGATCGAACGGATCCGCGCGCGACTCGACTGAATCACCGTGCGCGATTCTCGATCGCCGACCGCAGATCGCATTGAACACGGAGACACGGAGGCACGGAGGTTCGAGAGTCTTCCGATCGCTGCCGCGCCCTCTCGTTGCGCGTCGACGCGATCAGGTCGAGCCCCCCGCGTGCCTGTTTGCTGAATGGCGCGGTCAGGGAAGCGAGCCAGAGCGGAGAGACCTCGGAGAGAGACGTGCGGCAGCACTTCACGGACCTCCGTGCCTCCGTGCCTCCGTGTTCAATCGATCACACACGTCGATTTCGAGAATTGCGCTCGGCGATTTAGCTCACGGATGGCTGACTACTTCTTTACGCTGATCAGCTTCGCGCCCATGCCTTCCGGCTTGAGCCAGTGGCGCATGCGCTCGCTGCACGAGAGCTCGTCGCCCACGATCTTCCCGCCGGCGCCGATCGCGAACTGCACGCGGCGGTTCTTCGCGAACGCGCCCTCGTCGTCGCCGTCGTCGAGCGGGCAGTACATCCCGTAGCCCTTCGCCTTGAGGAGGGCGACGGGCACCCCGCGGCCGACGAGCGCGTCGCGGACGGCCTGCGCGCGCTGCTCGCTCAGCTTGATGTTGTACTTCTCGTCGCCGCGACGATCGGCGTGTCCGGTGATCTCGACGGCGTCGATCGCCTTGCCGTTGGCCTTGAGGAACGTCGCGATCTCGTCGAGCGCCGCGCCCGACTCCGTGCGGATTTTCGCGCTGTCGAAGTCGAAGCGGATCATCTCGCTGACGGTCTGCTCGGCGCCGCCCGGGACGCCGATCTTCCACGCGACGGTCGGCGACTTGTTGGTCTCGACCGGTTCGCCCTTCTTCTTCGCGGCCAAGGCGACCTTCGCCTCCGCCATCTTCTTGTCGGCGAAGAGCGCCTTCACGTTGCCGTGGATGCGCATGCGGAAGAACGTCGGATCGCGCTCGATGACGAGGCGGCGCTCCGGCTCGAGCTCGAAGAGCGCCGTGAGGCAGCGCTCGGTCTCCTTCGGATCGGCGCGGCGCGCCGCGATCAGCGCGAGCCCGTACCAGGCCTCGGCGTCCTTGCCGTTCGAGACCTCGAGCGCCTTCTTGAACGCGGCCTCGGCCTTCTTGGTGTCGCCGAGATCGAGCTCGATCCACGCGAGGGCGTCGTAGGTGTCGGCGTCGGTGGTCGGGTTGTCGGTCGTGAACTTGCGGAGGAGCGCGCGCGCGTCGATCGGCTTCTTCAGCTTCAGGAGCGCCTGTGCCGCGCGCTGCGCCGCCCAGCCGTCCTTCGGATCGAGCTCCATCGCCTTGCGGTAGTAGTCGTAGGCCTTCTCGTACTCGCGGGCCTCGAGCGCTACGTCGCCGAGGACGACGTAGGCGTATGGATACCCCTTCGGATCGAGCGCGATGACCTCGTTCGCGTACTTCTGCGCGTTCGCGAAATCCTTCTTCTCGAGGGCGTCGGTCGCCTTCTTCATGATGCCCGAGATGTCCGGCTCGGGAGCTTCGACCGGACCGCCGCCGGTCGGGTCGTCGCCGGTCGTTCCGCCGTCCTTGGTCGCGAGACCTTGGCCGCCCTGACCGTCCTTCGCGCGGCGAGCGATGGACGTGGGGTTGTCGTTCAGGAGCTTGGCGAGCCCGTCCTTGTCGACGACCTTGCGATCGATCCCACCGCTCTTCGGCGCGACGGAGCCCTTGCTCGGATAGCCGGCGCCGCCGCACGCGACGAGCTGCATGCTTGCGAGGGAAAGCGCGGGGAGGATCGCGAGGAGGAGTACGGGAAGACGATTCCGAATCATGGAGCTCACTCTTTCCTTCGATTCCGTCAGGTCTTCGCGGCGAGGGGCGACGCGGTGGCCTTGGGCCCTTCGACGCTGCCGGTTCGCACGAGCTTGCCCCAGCCGACCGCGCCACCGCGGAGCGCCGCCACGACCGCGCGGGCGAGCGCGATGAAGAGGAACCAACGATAGACGCTCCGGTTGATGATCCAGTCCGACATCAGGCTCCAGCGCGCGCGGTCGAGGCGCATCGCCAGCGTCGTGAGGAGGATCTCGGCGATGAGCAGCGCGATGAAGTAGGGCACCACCGACTTGGCGTGACCGGCGGCGATCGCGACGAGCGCGGCGACGTCCGCCAAGGGCGCGAGCAGCGGCGTCAGCACGTGGCAGGCGAGGATGCAGGGCATCAGGATGAGGCCGATGGCGGGGTTCCGCTTCGGCGGGAAGATCATCGCGCGCTTGTGCTTCCACACCGTCTGGAGCACGCCGAAGCACCAGCGGAAGCGCTGCTTGAGGAGCGCTTGCACCGTCTCCGGCGCCTCGGTCAGCGCGACGGCGTTCGGCGCGTAGCTGACCTTCCAGCCGTGGACCTGGAGCGTGATCGTGAGGTCGCAGTCCTCGGCGAGCGTGTCGGTGCCGAAGCCCCCCGCGTCGCGCACCGCATCGCGGAGCCACGCGCCGACGGCTCCCGGGACGACCGAGACGACGCCGAGGAGGTACCAGGCGCGACGCTCGATCGCCTGACCGATGACGTACTCGAGCGCCTGCCAGCGAGCGACGAAGTGCTGCGTGTTGCCGACCGCGGCGCGGCCGGCGACCGCCGCGACCTTCGGGTCGTCGAACTCGCGCGCGAGCTCGACGATCGTGTCGGGGAGGAAGATGGTGTCCGCGTCGAGCGCGATGACGACGGGGTGCGAGGCGAGCTCGAAGCCGATGTTGAGCGCGCGCGCCTTCCCGCCGTTCTTCAGGCGATGGAGCTTCACGCGCGGCTCGAAGTAGAAGGCCTTCGAGACGACGTCGGCGGTGTCGTCGGTCGATCCGTCGTCCATGACGAGCACCTCGACCTCGATACCACGGGAAGCGAGCACGCTGAGGATGGTGCGCTCGATGACCTTCGACTCGTTGTAGGCCGGGACGATCACGGTGACGGCGGCGTGCACCGGCAAACGCGACGTGCGGCGGATCTTCTGACGCTCGCGCCACTCGCGCGCGACCTGGATGAGCGCGCCGAGGGCGAGCGCCCCGAAGCGGAAGAGTCCCATCGCGAGGGCCGCGATGGCGAGCCCCGTCATGCCGCGGAGGAACCAGGTGCCGCTGGCCCACACCGCGCCGCCGACGCCGTCCTCGACCTTCTTCACGACCGGCGGGTTCACCACCGAGATCGCGGAGTCGCCGAAGATCTGGTGGACCTGCGCGAAGACGAAGCCGCGCTCGCGGAGCGTCTTGATCAGCGGACGGAGCGCCGCCACGGTGTTCTTGCGATCGCCGCCGCCGTCGTGCATGAGCACCACGCCGCCGTCGTGCTTCTCGAGACGTCGCACGAGGTAGTCGACGATGATCGCCGGCTCCGGACGCGCCCAGTCGTGGGGGTCGACCGTCGAAGTGACGGTGATCATCCCGTTCCGCTCACCGTTCTGGATGGCGAGCAGGTCTTCCTTCACCGTCGGGCGATCGTCCGAGCGGAAGGGGGGGCGGAAGAGCACGGTGCCGTTGCCCGAGAGCGCCTCGAACAGGCGGTTCGTGGAGTTGATCTCGATGTCCGCGTTGAACGTCGAGATCTTCCC
>JBKJQC010000949.1:0-4686 GCA_046593995.1 Polyangiales bacterium | reverse complement strand
GTTGAACGAGCCTTCTGGCCTTTTTGGCCGCGTCCCGCGGTCTTGCCGAGGCCGGAGCCCACGCCACGACCAACTCGGGTCTTCTTGGTGTTCGCGCCGACGGGGGCGGCGATCTTGGAAAGACGGTCAGACATCGGTCTCCTCCACTTGAACCAGGTGAATGACCTTCTTGATCATTCCGCGGAACGACGGAGTGTTGTCGACCACCACGCTGTGGTGGACGCCGCGGAGGCCGAGGCCCGCGACCGTCAGTCGCTGATCGTGCGCGCGGTTTGCGAGCGAACGGATCTGCGTAACCTTGAGCTTCTTGGCCATCACTCACCTCCCGCTTCTGCGGCAGGGGTGGCAACCGCAACAGCGCCAGCGCCATGGGCGAGCGTCTGGGCGTCACCCGCGTGGTGCTTGGTGGTCGAGACGTCCTCGAGGGTCATGCCGCGACGGATCGCGATGTCGTTGGGATCGCGGAGCTCGCGGAGGGCCTTGATCGTCGCGCGCACAACGTTGTGTGCGTTCGACGTGCCGAGGCACTTCGAGAGGATGTCCTGGATTCCGGCCGACTCGACGACTGCGCGTACTGCGCCGCCGGCGATAACACCCGTTCCCGGCGAGGCCGGGCGGAGGAGCACGCGACCTGCGCCGAAGTGCCCGAAGGACTCGTGCGGAATGGTCACGCCATTGAGCGGCACGCGGAAGATGTTCTTCCGAGCTTGGTCGTTGCCCTTGCGGATCGCCTCGGGGACCTCGTTGGCCTTACCGAGACCGACGCCCACGTGACCGCTCTCGTCGCCCACGACCACGAGGGCCGAGAACGAGAAACGACGGCCGCCTTTGACGACCTTCGCGACACGGTTGATGTGGACGACGCGCTCCTTGAGCTTCTCTTCGTCGATGTGATCTTGGAAAGCCATAGGTATGCGCGCTCCGACTCAGAACTGAAGGCCGGCTTCGCGCGCGGCGTCGGCCAGGGCCTTGATGCGACCGTGGTAGATGTACCCGTTGCGATCGAAGGAGACCTTGCCGATCCCCTTCGTCTTGCACAGCTCGCCGATCAGCTTGCCGACCAGCTTGGCCTCGTCCGACTTGTTCTTCCCGTCGAGCTTGCCCTTGAGCTCCTTCGACAGAGTAGACGCAGTGGCGAGGGTCTTCCCTGCCGTGTCGTCGATGACCTGCGCGTAGATGTGCCTGGCGGAGCGGAAGACCGACAGACGAAGACGGTCCGGCGTGCCGGAGATCTTCTTGCGGATGCGAAGCTTACGGCGCTCGCGACCTTGAAACACGAGAGCCATGGCTACTTACCCTTCCCGCCGCTCTTGCCGGCCTTCTGACGGACCTTCTCGCCCTTGTAGCGAACGCCCTTGCCGCCGTACGGCTCCGGGGGACGGATGTCGCGGATCTTCGCCGCGAGCTGCCCCATGAGCTCCTTGTCGTTGCCGCTCAGGGTCAACAGCGTGCCCTTGCTCTCCGGGGGGATCACGGCGGTGACGCCCTTCGGGAGCGTGACCGAGACCGGATGGGAGAACCCGAGCGTGAGGTGCAGCGTCTGGCCCTTCAGCTCGGCGCGATAGCCCGTGCCGACGAGCTCGAGCTGCTCCGTGTAGCCCTCGGACGTGCCCTTCGCCATGGAGGCGAGGAGCGCGCGGGTGAGGCCTTGCCAGCGAGCGCCGTCGCGGCCGCCGACGGTCGGCATGACCGAGACCTTCGACCCCTCGACCGTGATCTTCACGTTCGGCGGGATCGGCTTGGAGAGCGTGCCCTTCGGGCCCGTGATCTCCATCTTGTCGGCGCTGACCTTGACCGAGACGCCCTTGGGCATCTCGACCGGGCGCTTGCCGATGCGCGACTGACGGAGATCCGCCGGTGCGCCCGCGGGGGTCGCGCCCATCGCACTGGAAGTTGCAGCAGCCATCACCACACCTCGCAGAGGAGCTCGCCGCCGACGCCCATCTTGCGCGCCTGGCGATCGGAGAGGATCCCCGACGACGTGCTCAGCACGGCGATGCCGTAGCCGTTGAGGACGCGGGGGATCTGGTCGTGCCGCACGTAGACGCGGCGGCCCGGACGCGAGACACGACGGGCGCCGTCGATGGCGCTCGTGCGGTCGCGTGTGTAGCGGAGGACGACGGTGAGCGTGGGCATCAGCCCTTCCGTCTGGCGCACGTCGTCGACGTAGCCCTCTTCCTTGAGGAGCTTCGCGATGGCAACGCGCATCTTGGACGCGGGCATCTCGGTACGCTCGTGACGCGCGAGGGCTGCGTTACGCAGACGCGCGAGCATGTCGCTGATCGGATCGGTCGAATTCATCGGTCTTCCTTATGTCCCGTCATTCCCCGCCGGCGGCCGTGAACACTCTGCTCTTCATCGAGATGGAGGGATCACGCGTTCCGGCGGGCGAGAGCTTCACCAGCTCGCCTTGAGCACCCCGGGGATGTCGCCCTTGAGGGCGTACAGCCGGAGGCAAATGCGGCAGAGCTCGAACTTGCGGTAGTACGCGCGGGCACGGCCACACACCTTGCAGCGGTTGCGGTGACGCGTGGAGAACTTCTGGACGCGGTTGAGCTTCGCGAAATCAGCAGCTGTAGCCATGAGAACTCCGAGTCCCGCTCAGGCGCGGAACGGCATCCCGAACGCCGCGAGCAGCGCGCGTCCCTCTTCATCGGTCTTCGCGGTCGTCACGAAGCTGATGTTCATCCCCTTGATCTTGTCGACCTTGTCGTAGTCGATCTCGGGGAACACGATCTGCTCCTTCAAGCCGAGCGAGTAGTTACCACGGCCGTCGAACGCACGCGGGCTCACGCCCTTGAAGTCACGCACGCGCGGGAGCGCGAGGTAGACGAGGCGGTCGAGGAACTCCCACATGCGGTCCTGCCGCAGCGTGACCATCGCGCCGATGGCGAGACCCGCGCGGAGCTTGAAGTTCGCGATCGCCTTCTTCGACTTGGTGACCACCGGCTTCTGGCCGGTGAGCATCTGGATCTCGGCGACGGCGCTCTCGATGATCTTCGGGTTCTGCACGGCCTCGCCGAGGCCCATGTTGATGACGATCTTCTGCAGGCGGGGGACCTGCATGACGTTCTTGTACCCGAACTGCTTCAGCAGGGTGGGCGCGATTTCCTTGGCGTAGCGGACCTTGAGGCGCGGGGGCTCGGGAGCCGACGCGGTCGGCTTGTAGCCTTCCGGCGCAACGGCCTGCTGGCCCGGCGCCTGGACGGCAGCCTTCTGGCGCTTCTCTTTCTTCTCACCGGCCGGCTTGGCTTCCGCCTTGGGCTTGTCGGCCTTTTCAGCCTTCTCGCCCTTGCCGCCGCCCTTCTTGTCTTCCTTCGTCGCCATGTCTTCTGCTCCGCCTCGAATGCAGCGCCGGCCCACCGGTCACTGGTCCACGAGGATCTTCAAATCAAATCTTGCGCTGGTAAGGCCCCCTCTCCGGAGCACTCGGGGCTTTGACCGAATGCGAGGGAGAGGGCGGGGGGAGAGGCCCGAGCGGGTAAGGCGGGCCCCAGAGGTGAGGTCAGAGCGCCGCGCCGGTCTTGGCGCCGACGCGGATCTTCTTGTCGCCTTCGGTCTTCATGCGGACGCGCGTCGGCTTGCCCGACTGCGGATCGACCGGCATGACCTTCGACGCGTGGAGGGGGGCTTCCTTCTGGAAGCGCTTCCCTTCGGGGGCGCGCTGGGTCGGCTTCTGGTGCTTCCACACCATGTTGACGCCCTGGACGACGACCTTCTCTTCTTCCGTGATCACGCGGACCACGGTGCCGGTCTTGCCCTTGTCCTTGCCGCTGATGACGGCGACGGTGTCGCCCTTCTTGATACGCGCGGACATCAGACGACCTCCGGGGCGAGGCTGATGATCTTCATGAACTTGCGGCCACGGAGCTCGCGCGCGACCGGCCCGAAGATACGGGTGCCGATCGGCTCGCCTTCCTTGTTGATCAGGACGGCGGAGTTCGTGTCGAACTTGATGTAGCTGCCGTCGGCGCGCATGTACTCGCGGCGGGTGCGGACGATGACCGCGCGTGCGGTGTCCCCCTTCTTCACCTTCTGACCAGCAGTCGCTTCCTTGATCGCGACGACGATGATGTCGCCGAGACCCGCGTAGCGGCGGCGCGAGCCGCCGAGGACCTTCACGCACTGCACGGACTTGGCGCCGGAGTTGTCGGCGACGTCCAGCGTGGTTCGCATCTGGATCATGGCGGTTCCTTACTCGACCTTCGCCGCGTCGAGCAGCTTGCTGACGGCCCAGCGCTTCTCGCGCGAGAGGGGACGGTGCGACGAGATCTCGACGCGATCGCCGGTCTTGTACTGGTTCTTCTCGTCGTGCGCCTTGTAGCGCTCGCGATCCTTGAGGTACTTGCCGTAGACCGGGTCACGCTTGAGCGACACGACCTCGACGATGACCGTCTTGTCCATCTTGTCGCTGCGGACGAAGCCGGTGAGCTTGCGCTTGCGGCCACGAACCGCGATCGCCGGGACCTTGCGGCCGGGGCCGCCGACCTTGACGCCGGGGGCGACCTTGTCGAGCGCGCTCTGAGCGGCGTTCTTGAGGGCTTCCTTCGGGTGCGTGACGGCCTCGGTCACGGCCTTCGCCGTCGACTTCACCGCGTCGACGACCTTCTGCGCCGTCGACTTGCTCTCGGTCTTCTTCTCGCCGCTCTTGCCAGCGGGCTTCTTCGCGTCGGCCATGATTACTTG
>JBKJQC010000876.1:0-4488 GCA_046593995.1 Polyangiales bacterium | reverse complement strand
GACCTGCGCCGCCTTCGACACCTCCAAGGCGAACGCGCTCGCGCCGTTGAGCACGCGGACGCCCGCGGTCTCGAGGCTCTGCATCAGCGCGAGCGCGTAGGGCACGGCGCGGGCGTGGCCGCGGACGTTGGTAGGCGCTCGGGCTCGCCTGATTGAAGTAGAGCCGCGCCTCCGCGGGCTCGCCCTCGAAGTACGTCGCGCGCTTCAGATCGACCGCGACGAAGTCGACGCCACGCGCTCGGAGCGCGTCGAAGAGCGGCTGCTGCCACGACGGGTGCTCGTAGAGAACGGCGAGATCGTGCATGGCCGGACCGTAGCAGCGCAGTCGTACCCGAGCATGCGCGAGGGCCGTGACCGCGACTGTCACATGTCTGCGCTTGCGCGGCCGAGCCATCGCGCGGATCCTGTCGCGGTGCTGCGAAGAGCGCTGCCGACTTTCCTGTTGATGTCCTGCTCGAACGCCGAGCCCTCGGGCGCGCGCACCGACGCTGCGCCGATCGACGCTACGCGCGACGCCGCGTCCGTCGATGCCGGTCCCTGTGGCGTCACCATTCGACAGGTCCCGCTCACCAGCGGCGTTCACGTCGCCGATGGGACGCCGCTCGACGCTTCGTCCAACCCTCCCACGGGCGGCGATCACTACGGCAGCTGGGTGCGCTGGGGTAGCCACGACTTGCCACTCGCGCCCGGCAACTGGATTCACAACCTCGAACACGGCGGCATCGTGATCGGCTATCGCTGCGCGACACGCGCGGCATGCACGCCGGTGGCGGCGCGGCTCGAAGCGCTCGCCGCGTCGCTGCCTCAAGACCCCGCGTGCTCGTCGGAGATGCCGCCCGTGCGCGCGCGCGTGGTGATCGCAGCGATGCCCGATCTGCCGTCCGGCGTCGAGGTCGCAGCGATGGCTTGGGGATGGCTGTTCACTGCGCGTTGCGTAGACGAGACCGCGGTGCGCGAGTTCCATGCTGCGCACGTGGGCAAGGCTCCGGAAGACACCTGCGCGAACGGAACGATCGCCACCAGCGCGGACGCGGGAGGCGATTGAGCGACGCCGCACGCTCTCCGCGACGCGGTCCTACCCCGCTGCTCGTCGCGCTGTACGTGCTGACGGTGCTCGTGGCGACGCCCCGCGTGCTCGGCGAGCACTCCGCCGCCTACCAGGCCATCGCTCACCTGTACGTGGGGGGCCTCGTGGGCGCGTTCGCGTCCGGCCGCAGGTGGCACTATCTCGGGATGGCGATCCTTCTGTCGCTCGTGGAAGTGGGGTCCTTTCTCTTTCTCGGAAAGGGGTAGCGGAACGCGCGTGAACGTCCGCTATCAGTGAGGCGGTTGCGCGGCGGCACGCGACACCTCGTTGGTCTCGCGCGGCCAGCGATCGCCGCCGCCAACGGAGGCCCACGGAAAGTCTGTGCTCACACGACGCAGCGGGCCGTTCGATGACACACACGTCACATGTGTTTCGAGTGGTCCATCGGCGGTGGCGCAGGCGGCGACGTCGGCGATGCGGCCGGCGGCGCGGGCGGCTTGGGTGCTGGCGCCGCGGTGGGCTTCGGCGTCGCGGCCGGTTTGGGTGCCGGCGCCTTCGGCGCAGCCTTGGGGGGAGCGCTCGTCGGCGGCGCCGCCGATGCGCTCGCGCTCATGCTGGCTGAGGCAACGGGTAGATGCCCTTCGTGAGGCGCCGACGATGAAGGACCGGTCAAGACCGAGCTGCCGGTGGGCTGACCGGAGCTGGCGGATCCGGCGGGAGCAGATGCGCCGCTGGCGACCTCGGACGCGCTCATGGGCGGGAGCACGACGTGGAGGTTGGGATCGAGCTCCGACGGCGGCCGGTCGTCGGTTCGGATCACCTCGGTCTTCGGCTCGCCCATCTGCATGCCGCCCCCACCGGGTCGACAGCTCGCGATGACGACGCCGACTGCGATCGCGCTGCTCAGGACGACGAACGCACGCTTCATGGAAGGTACCCTGATTGAGTGTTCACGAGGGACTCGCGCGTGTCGAACGAGGGGCCCGACGTCGTCTCGAGCACCACGACGAACGCGAGCTTGATGCTGTGCGCGAAGTCATCGCCGAAGGCCTCGGGAACACGGCCCGCATTGTTTCGGAACTGATACTGCAGCCCGATCTCCGACGTGAGCCCGATGGCGACGAACGCGTTGGCCACGAAGCTGAACTGGTCGACGCGGTCGTCGAGATAGCGTTTGTAGGCGCCGATCAGATTGGTCCGGAACGTCGGCAGGAGGAGCTTGCGGTACGTGTAGCCGATCGACGACGCAGCGGAGACCTGCCGCGTCCGAAAGGTGTCGGGCAGGGTTGCGAGACCGCTGCCTGCGACGCCGCGCATGAAGATCGCGTTCAAGCGAAAATCGACCATGTGCATCGGATCGGCGACGATGTTGAACCAAGCGCCGCCGACGGTCTCCCACGCGAAGCGTTGCCCTTCGGTGTTCACGTGGTAGACGTTCGCGCCGACACCGACGTGGCGAACGATCGACATCGGCACGTCGGCTGCGATTTGCCGGTAGCCCGTCGTCAGGCCGTACGAGTTGATCGCGAACTGGCTGACGGCGGGCGGCCGAAACGAGGTGGGCAGGTTCTCGGTATGCACGTCGACGTAGATGCGGGGCGTGGGCCACAACGAGACGTCTGCCGTGTTCCCGTATTGGTGGTCGGCCGTCGATTGGCCCTGCGAGAAGGGATTCTGCACGTCGGTGAACCGGATGAGATCGTCGTCGCGCAACGTCGGCATCCGTACGATCTGGCTCCGCATCCGAGCGCGCCCGATGCGTGCCGTCACCCACCGGTCTTCGTAGAATGCGTTCGCCTCCGCGAGGAATAGAGTGCCCGGCTCGTAGTACGTATCGGGGAACGTGACGGCAACGAGCGAGCCTACGCGACCGCCGTTTGCGAGCGGGGTCCTCCCACGGGCGTACGCGTACGTATCCGAGAAGTCGGCGATGCCGAGCGCGTTGCCGCCGCCCTGAGGGCGACTGTACGAACGGACGCCGTTCAGCGAAGTCACTCCTCGGATGCCGAAGTCCATCTGCAATGCCGGCGGCACGGCGCCGGGATCCGCCCATTCTTCGTTGCTGGCCGCATGGGCGTCGCGCCCGCGCGGGATGAACACCGAGAGGGCTGCCCCCAGGACGACCACGAGAGCGCGACGGGAAAAGGTCATGGCTCCGCTCATTCGTCCAGCGAGATCGTGGGGGCGTACGTGCCTTCGAAACCTTCGTACTCGATGTGCGTCATCGCTCCTCCCGGATACAGTCCCGCGTTGGTGGTATGGGCCACGTTATGATCGTGGAGCGACCAGAATCCAGGATTGTCCGCGTGGAAAACGATGTCCTCCGTTCGGCCGGGGGCCACGACGACCGTATTGCATCGAATCGGTTTCGGCAGGGGCGCACCGTCGGTGCACACATGATAGAAGTCGTGTCCGTGCATATGCATGCTGTGCGACACGCCGCCGGCGTTGATGTAGCGGATGCGAATCCACTCCCCTTCCTTCACCTTGATCGACTCGGTCGCCGGGTACGATCGTCCGTTGACGAGGAAGAAGTCCGGCTCCGGGAGCCCGGGCGCGGTGCGCGCGCGAGAGTACGGCGGCACGTACCCTTTCTTGATCGCGGCGACCATGTCGCTCAGCGTCTTGAAGCGACTCTGCGTCGGTAGATCGAGGCGCGCGCCGAGCGCATCGCGCTGCCGCATGCGTGCGAACATCGAGTTCATCTGTTCGCGGACGTACGAAATGTCGATCGACGACAAGATGTACACGTAGTCCTGCGTGTATGGATACCTCTTGCGGATCGGATCGTCGGGACTTTCGATGATGATCGCGCCGTACATGCCCGATTGCATGTGCATGAGCGTGCCGAAGTGACAGTGGAAGAAGTGCGTGCCGTACGGCTTCGCCTGGAACACGTACGAGTACTTTTCGCCGCGCATGACGGGATCCTGCGTCACGTACGGCACGCCGTCGTGTCGATACTCCAGGATCAATCCGTGCCAGTGAATCGTATGCATCTCGTCGGTCGAGTTCGTCAGATCGACCCAGACCCAGTCACCTTCGTTCACGCGGATGGTCTGGGCGGGGATACGCCCGTTGTAGGCCATCATGTGCGTGACGACGCCGGGAACGATTTCGTGCTGCACCACTTTCACATCGAACGCGAACCTCTTGTAGAGCGGGCTGTCCGGCGGTGGCGCCCCTTTCGGGAGGGGCGGCGGCGCTCCCATCGGCATGCCGTGTCCGCCGTGCGCCATGGTCGTGCCGGTCGGCGTCTTCATCGGCGGAGTCTCGCCGCCCGTGCTCGATGCGGGCTTCGGCATGACGTGGCCCTCGTGCTGAGCGAGCGCACGACGCGACGTGAGCGCCGCGATCCCGCCCGCTGCGCTGCTGGCGATCGACCGAAGGAAACCTCTACGCCCCGACATGATTCGACCTCCTTCGCGGCGCCGCCTGGCGAACGCCGCACGGCGTTGTAG
>JBKJQC010000864.1:0-4522 GCA_046593995.1 Polyangiales bacterium | reverse complement strand
GAGGAGAGCGAGGAGCCTATCCACGGCACGGCTGCTTCCTCGCGTGCCTCACGTCGACCGCGTGCGCGGCATGCGGTTCGTCCACGCCGTCGGCGACGACGGTCGCCGATGCTGGTGACGCCGCGCCTGCGATCACCGGACACTCGGCCAGCGGGACGGTCGTCGACCTCGCCGGTGACCCAGTGGTGAACATCTACGTGACGGTCAGCACGGAGTTCTGCATCCCCGATCGGACGTCGGCATCGGGGACATTCACCGTGAAGAACGTCGCGCCCAGCGGCAGCAAGCGTCTGATCCTCTACGGCCCGACCGCGACGAACGGCCCCTATGCGTCGCTGTCGTTCGCGTTCGAGGGCGCGGACGACGCCGACCATCGGTTCGCAAGACCGGTCGTGACGCCGAGACTCGACGCTCCGCTCGCGTACCGACCGGAGCTCACGGAGGCGCAGAAGCTGACGACTCCCGACGGTTTCGCGATGACCTTGCGCGCAGCCGATCTTCGCGTCGAGGGATTCGGCGAGCCCAAGCTCTTCGCCGTGCCGGTCCCGCTCGACAAGGCGCCTCCGTTCGCGGCGCTCCCTCGGCTCCACGCGCTCTACGTGCTCGAGCCGCTGCAGAGCGTCATCACGTCACCAGCAGCAGTGGAGTTTCCGAACCCGCGCGGTCTCGCGGTGGGCACCAGGGTAGACATCTTCCAGCTCGACTATCTGAAGGGCGACCTCGTCGTGCGCGCGCGCGGGCATGTGCGCGACGATGGCAGGGTCGTCAGCGACGACGGCTCGGGGATCACCGAGCTCACTTGGATTGGTTTCGCCCCGTCGACCTCGTAGGAGCAAATTCATGCGCACTCTCGCGGCCTCGATTTCACTGGCGATCCTCGCCACCCCTGCCGGGTGCGCCTCGAACGCGCAGCCCTCGGCACCAAACGTCGATGCCGCGCCGGCCACCGGAATCGCGGTCGGGAACGTCGCTCCGGACTTCGCGCTCACGGACAGCGACGGACGCACGGTGCGCTTGGGCGATTTCCGCGGAAAGGTGGTGTTGCTCGAGTTCTCGGCGATGTGGTGAACGTCGTGCCGACGCCTCGTGCAGGCGTCCGAATCGCTCCACAATGCGCGCGCCGCGGAGGGCTTCTCGGCGCTCGGTATCCTCATCGAGAACACGACCGGGGATCCGCCGACCGCGAAGGACGTGATGACGTGGATGACGGCGTACGGGGTGACCTTCCCGGTGCTGGCCGATCCCGAGAAGTCGGTGTTCGAAACGTACGTCCCCTCGCCGGTGCTGCCGACGTCGCTCGTGATCGATCGCTCGGGGATCATTCGCATGCGGCTCCAAGGAACCGCCGATGACGCGGCGACCGAAGCGAAGTTGACGGCCGCGATCGACCAGGCGTTGAAGGGCGGACTCGACGGAGGGTGAGTCGTCGTCTCGATGAGGCGTGCCGTCTGCGACCCGTGTTCGCGGGCCAGCGATCGCAGGCGCCGGGATTGGAGCTTCGTCGCGTCGTTCTGAACGTCAGGACCGCCGCCGACGACGCACCGCCGCCCCGAGCATCGCGGCGAGGCCGAGTGACAGCGTACTGCGGGCGGACTGCCGCCCGAGCGCGCACCCGCTCTCCTCTTCGGCGGGGAGGGCTTCCTCGCGCGTGACGCAGCGTCGCTCGCCGTTGCACAGGAACCCCGGCGCGCAGTCGTTGGTGGCGGTGCAGTCTGCGAGGCACGCGCCGGCGCGACACGCGTAGGGGGCGCAGTCGCTGCTCGTGCCGTCGCGGCGGACGACGGTGGCGCCGCCCTCTCCGCAGAGCTCGGTGACGGTGATGCACTTCGCGTCGCGACAGGTGTAGCCGCTCGAGCAGTCGAGCGCGCTCCCGCAGGACGTACGGCAGGCCGCGCCGTCGCAGGTGAAGCCGTCGCACGAGTGCTCGACGGACACCGGACAGCTCCCCTTGCCGTCGCAGACTGCGGCGCTCCGTTCCACACCATCGGCGCAGATCTTCTCGCGACACGACACCTCGGCGCCGACGTACCCGCCACATGCGCCGCGCAGGCTGCCGTCGCACTTCTGCACGCCGCAGGTACCCGTGGAGGGGCATGCGGCGCGCTTGCCGTGTGGCGCATCGGTCACGGGAAGGCACGCGCCGGCCTTGCCCGTCACGTCGCACGCCTCGCACTGCCCGTCGCACGCTTGATCGCAGCAGACGCCGTCGACGCAGAAGCCGCTGCCACACTGGCGCGCACGATCGCACGCGACGCCGTTGGCGAGCGGCGCGACGCACACCGTGCTCGCGCAGTGGCGGGTCGGCGCGCAACCATCGTCCGCGGCGCACGTCGTCGGATAGGTGAACACGGCGCCGGCGTCCGCGAGCGTGCCCACGGCCTGCTTCGGTGTGCCGATCGCGACCCACGACGACGAGAGCGAAGCTCCGCCGAACGAAGGGATGGTCACCGTCGGCGCCGTGACGCCGATGCGCGACTGCGCTCCGGCATCGAGCTTCCACTCCGTGCCGACGCGGCGATAGAGATAGAAGCGGCCGGCGTCGGTCGCGGCGACGAGGAGCCGATCCCCCGCGACGGAGACGACGTTCCCGAAGCGCCCCTGCAGCACGGCGTCCGGCGGGTAGAGCGTGGCCGTCTTCGTCCACGTGGCGCCGGTCCGCTCGTGGATCGTCACGCTGCCCGCGCCGCTGCGCACGGCGTTGTCCTCCGGGTAGCCGAGCACCAACCGGTTGCCCGCGAGCGCCATCTGGCCGAGGAACACCGTGCTCGGCGTCGCGATCGTCGCTTGCTTCGTCCACGTCGTGCCGCTCTTCACGAACACCTGGACGCCGCTCAGCTGCTCGGACGCGACGATGGTGCTGCCGGAGACCGCGGCTGCGCGGCCGATGCCGGCGGGCACCGCGATGTCCGGTTCGGCGGTGAGCGCGGAAGTCCCCGCGGTGTAGACGCGGATCACGCTCGTGCGCGGTGACGCGAGGGTCGTCCCGTCGAAGCCGAACCAGTCGAGATCGCCGAGCGTCGTCGCGACCGACCACGTGCCGGCGCTGCGATGGAACGACACGACCCCGGCGGCAGGGATGGAGACGATCGCCCAGTCGCCACGCAGCGTCGCCGCTGCGTTGCCCAGGCCGGTGTACGGAACGGTCCCCGTCTGCGTCCAGGTGCCGCTCACGCTCGCTTCGAAGAAGGTGAGACCGCGCGCGTCGGTGACGAGGAGGCGCGCTCCGTCGAGGGCGACGGACTCCCCGAAGCCGAGGTTCGCTTCCGGCGTCGCCGGCGAGACGATCGTCTCGTACGCGGCGTGCGCGCGCGTGGACGCGCCGACGGCGAAGAGACCGATGCAGACCGAGAGTACGCGCTTCATCGGCCGACCGCCTTCCGCAGACGACGCGCTGCGAGCCCGAGGACGAGCAACCCGAGCCCGAACGAGCTCGTCGAACGGGCGGATCTGCGTGACGCGCATCCGCCGTCGTCCTCCGCGGCCGACGTGCTCTCGACGCAGGTGGCAGACGCGACGTCGCAGACGCGGCCGGCCCCACACTCGATCGACTGCGTGCACTTCGTGAGGCAGGCACCGTCGACGCAGACGAAGCCATTGCAGCTGCTCGTCGTGCCATCGGCAGCGACCACCGAGGCGCCGTCGGGGCCGCACGTGCCGGCGCGCTTCACGCATAGGCCGTCGACGCACGCGTGGCCGTCCTCGCAGTCGAAGCGGTTCGCGCACGCCGCCTTGCAGGCCACGTTCGAAGCGCACACGAACCCGCCGCAGCTGCTCGACTGCGTCGTCGGGCACTTTCCGGTGCCGTCGCAGCGCGCGAGGGAGGTCTGCGTCGCGCCGATGCACGACGCCGCACGGCACACGACGTCGGACGTCGCGAGCTTCGCGCACGACGTTCGCGTCGTGCCATCGCACGACCGCTGGCTGCACGCGTCGGCCGCGTCGCTCGGACAGGCGGGTCTCTTCGTGAGCGTCTGGTGCGGCGCGCCGGTGACCGCGATGCAGGTGCCGACGGAGCCGCTGACGTCGCAGGCTTCGCAGACCCCCTGACACCGGGACGCGCAGCAGACGCCATCGGTGCAATAGCCGGAGGCGCACATCGTGTCGCGACTGCACGTCGAGCCGGGGGCGCCCTGCGCACCACAGAGCCCGTTCGGATCGCAGAACGTTCCGGCGCCGCAGTCGGCGTCGGTCGCGCAGGTGAGATCCATGACGAGGGCGGAGCCCTTCCCGGTCTGCGCGGGCGCGCCGACCACGAGGGTCGCTCCGACGAGGCTCATGCTCCCCTGCACCGAGCTCGCGTTCTTCGTCGTGATCTTGCGCGGCGCGACCTGCGTCCACGTCGTGCCGCGGACCAGGTTGCGGATCTCGCGCAGGCCGGGATCGTTCGCGACGACGAGGTTGCCGGCGGCGACGACGCGGCCGAAGAAGCCGTTCGGCTGCGGATCGGGGGAGATCAGCGTCTGGTCGAGCTTCCAGGTGGCGCCGGCGAGCGAGAACACGTACGTCGCGCCCGCGGAGAAGC
>JBKJQC010000808.1:0-3612 GCA_046593995.1 Polyangiales bacterium | reverse complement strand
AGTCGACCGACAGCGCGTACAGGTCGCGGATCTTCTGGTAGAAGCGCTTCTCGGACGCGCGGATCTCGCGGATGCGCTCGAGGAGCTCGTCGAAGTAGTCGGCGCCGAGGTTCTTACCCTTCTTGAGGCGCTCGTCGTCGAGCACGAACCCCTTCACCAGGTAATCGCGAAGCCGCGCGGTCGCCCACTTGCGGAACTGCGTCCCGCGGTGCGAACGGACGCGGTAGCCGACCGCGAGGATGACGTCGAGGTTGTAGTGGTCGATGAGGCGCGCGACGTCGCGAGATCCCTCGGTTTGAACTATTCGGAACTTCCGAATAGTTGCCGACGGATCGAGCTCTTGCTCGTCGAAGATGTTACCGAGGTGCTCGTTGATCGTCGGAACCGACACTTGGTACAGCTCGGCCAGGAGGCGCTGCGTGAGCCACACGGTTCCGGCGTCGAGCCGCACCTGGATGCGACTCTGCCCGTCCTCTCCATTGTAGAAGACAATTTCCGAAGTCGTCGGCGTGTCAGCCATCGACGGCCTCGCCGTCCGCGCCGCGCTCCTCGAATACGGTCTCGTCGTCCTGTCTGCGGGGCGACGATGTCCTGAGCCTCACGGGCGCACTCCGCGAGGGAACCTGGGGGATGGCCTCGAACGCGGCGAGCGCTCCGACGACCTCGCCCGAGCTCTCGAGCTTCACGGCGGCTCTGTAATGCTTCTCGTAGCCGGCCGCGGTGGGAGGAGCAAAGAGCGGACGCATGGAGGGAACCCCACTGATAGGCGCGAGAGCCGCGTGACCCAAGCAAGTCGGCACAGACGATCGCTCGGTTGCGTGGCCAAGGGTCTCATCTGCCAGGACAACGACCAAGGCGTCGTGACGCCGCCTCCGTCGAGCACGGTACTCTGGACCGCGCAGCCCGCCGACGTGGCGCTGGTCGGGCTCGACGACGGGGCATCGTCGTGTCGCATGGAGCGAAGGCCTCTGACAAGCTCGCCGCCCTTGCGCGCGCTCGCGCCTGCCAGCACGCCGCCTGACAGGTCGTACGCGGCAGCCTTGCGTCGCTTCTTCACGACCGGCTATGCGCGCTCCGTCGCCGGGCTCACCAGCAACCGGCCGAGCGCCTCGTGTGCAACGCGCGCCGCCTCCAGATCACCGGTGGCCGGGGAACCCGCCATGCGCGCCACCTCTTCCGCGCGACCGACGCGTCTCCGCCAAGTGCCGCTTCGGTGCTCGATGGCAAGCGCGCGGCCAACGGCGCCCAGATTGTCGCCGCGCTGGGTCGACAATTGGCGACGCTGTTCGGTCGCGGTTTCGACGAGAAACCGCGCCGTCACATGCTGCGCTTCGCGGAGGTGTTCCCCGACCAGGAGATTGTCTCCGCACTGCGGAGACAATTCGGTCGGCCGCTCTCGGCGCGGTCTCAACCGTCTTCGTCGTCGTAGGCGGCGAGGGCTTCCTCCAGCGCCGGCACCGCGGCGAGATCTTTGGAGCGGCCGGCAGCGGTCTTGCTCGCGATGATTCGTTGGAGCGACAAGACCCGCAGCGGCAGATCGTCCACGACGACCTCGATGGTATGGGCCCACTCCGAGCCGAACGAACCGAGCCCGTCCATGTTCGTCACGACATCGAGTCGATCGCCGATGGCGTCGCCCCCGATCTGCGGAGGACGCATTCCGAAGGATCCGATCCAGATCCCACCCGCCGCACGGACGGCGTCGCCGATACGCGGATCGCCCAAATTCTCGAACCACAGATCGATGTCCCTGGTCGCGGTATTCGCGCCTTGGATGACCGCGGCCCCCAAGCCGACGATCATGAAACGCACGCCTCTGTCGATCAGACCGGCGAGCAGCTCACGTTCGGCGGGTGTGAAGGCCGAGAAGTCGTGCATGTTCCAGCGCCGCCCGGAGTCGCTCGCTCGGGCTCTTTCGTAGGTTGCGGAGCACCCTGTAGACCCCAGCTGCGTCGACGCCTGGGCGCCGTGCCGCCTTCTCGTACGCACGTCGCCAGAGGAGCTCGTCGGCCACGATCCAGGCGCGCTCCTCGTCCGTGAGCGCCGCCAGTGGTTCTGTCGACTCGACGATCACGCCGTGAATCCTAGCACACGGCATGCGCCACGACCGTGGATGAGTCGCGGGGCGATGCGGTACGGCACGTTCGATCCCATCCGCACCGCGCTGTCACTGCAGTCGCCCGTCGGGCGCGAGGTCCGCACCGGCATCGCGATCTATCGCCACGAGGACGCGGCGAAGGTGGTCTCCGCGGTGGTCGAGCGTGGTTTCGCGGTCGCGACCCACGCCATCGGCAACGCGGCGTGGCTCGGATACTTGCCGGCGTAGGCGAGCGACTCGTGCGTGCCGTGGAGGCCTGCTCGAGCTCTTCGTGTCGCACGAAGGCTTGCCGTCCCACACCTGAATCCCCAGGGACCCGAGGAGGAAGGTGTGGTGGTCGACCTCCTCGACGTCGGTGAACGGCGTGCGATCGAGCTTGGCTGTCGGGCTTTAGAGCGATCCCGCGCGTTGCAGAGTGATGCCGACGACAACGATCCCGGCCCGCGTCGCTCGTCGCTGGATCGCTGCGCAGGGCACTCCCACGATCATGCTTCCGACGTTTCGCGGAGCCGATCGGCGTGACGCCCCGCGGGCTCAGTCGCCGCGCTAACCAGCAGCCGCCCGAGCGCGTCGGTGCAACGCGCGCGGCCTCGAGGTCACCGACCGCCGCGGTCTCCGTGATCGCGCGCGAGAGCGCCTCCAGCAGCACGGCGCGCGGTGACTTCACAGGCGTCGCCGTCGTCTCGCTGAGCGTCGCGGTGGACCTTGCGACGGCCGCTTCGTTTGGACCAAACGCGACCGCAGCTCGCGCACTTACGTCGACTCGCGGAGGCTCACCCGTACGCGAGTCGTCACGAGATGCCTTGATTTCAGCGGATTCCGGAGGCACCAGTCCCGCGCGCACTTCCAGGACGCTCCTTGTAACCCGCCCGCAGCGACTCGGGTAGCGGGGAGGCCTCACCATTCGCCCGGACCGTGTCGAAACGTGTCGAGGCGTGGCGGCCGACCTGTCACCCGGCGCGTGCCACCATGCGCAACGCCGACATGGCAGTCGCAACTCGACGGGGCGATGAGTCCGGAAAAGCGCGCAGCGGCCGAGAAGACCTCGGCGAAGAATGTCGCCGCGCTGCGGAGACAATCGCAGACGCGCCGACGCGACGCCCCGCGCGGTTCGTCGGATGCGCTCGTCGCTCCGGTCGAGACGGAGGTCGCTGCGTCGCGGCTGAGGTCGGACGCAGGATCGACGCTGCCGCGCGCAGGCGGCGCAGGCGGCGCAGGCGAGGATCCGTACCTCCTCGACTTCCTCGCCAGCACGACACCTTCAGCGAACGCGGGTCGCTTTCTATCTGCGGCGGCTCGAGCGCCACGAGGGACAGCTCGGCGAAGAGGCGCCGACACCGAAAATCGACGAGCATCCCCTCGCGCGGGGATCCAGACCCGGAGAGTGGGCTTGTTACTTTCGACGCGGTGTCATTTACTAAATGACATGGCGACCAAAAGAACACGGTCGACGGACGAGCTGGCGCCTTACGTGGAGCATCTGCGCATGCTGCCCTTCGTTCGGGGCGCTCGCG
>JBKJQC010000670.1:0-5968 GCA_046593995.1 Polyangiales bacterium | reverse complement strand
GCCTCCGCGCCTCCGCGCCTCCGTGTTCAATCCTTCAGGTAGCGCGACGAGTGCCGCAACCGACCCGTGGTCACTTGCCGCGGAAGACGATCAAGCCGTGCGTGGGGTCGTAGGGCGACACCGCGACGCGCACACGATCGCCCGGCAGGACGCGGATGTGGAACCGACGCATGCGGCCGGAGAGCTGCGCGCGAACCGTCGAGCCGACGTCGCACTTGATCGCGTAGAAGCCGCCACCGAGGGCGTCGACCACCGTACCTTCCATCTCCAGCAAGTCACCGCGGCTCATCCGAATCGTCCTCCTGGCGCACCGACTGTGGAGCCGGCGCTACTGCGGGGTCGTGCGTATGGCACGCCACCTCGCGCCTCGCAAGGGGTCTCCGCGGTGGGTCAGGGCGTGGTCAGGGCGCCGTCGGGTCCTCGCGCGGCGCGGGCAACGGCGCGGGCCACGCGTCGACCAGCGCGACCACGGCGCCCATGATCGCGAAGAGCACGCTCGAAGCGAGCCACTGCGCGGCGAGACCGAGCGCGACGTCGGGGGCGACGCCGAGAGGGCCGAGGATGGCGACGAAGAGCCCTTCGCGGAGGCCGAGTCCGCCGATGGTCACGGGCACCATCGAGAGCACATGCACGATGGGGACGCCGACGAGGATCGCGAGCTCGTGCCCGGGCGCGCCGAGCCCGCGCGCCCCGACCAGCACGAACGCGATGCCGAGACCCTGATAGAGGATCGACCAACCGAGGGCTTCTGCGCGCGCGCCGCCGGTCGAGAGCGGCCCCTCGAGATCCTCCGCGATGCCGCGCACGTCGTCGGCGGCGCTCGGCAGGCGACGCTCGAGGAGCCGGAGCAACACGCGGAATGGCGTCGATGCGAAGAAGAACACGACGAGCAGCACGGCCGTCACGGCGACAGCGAGCACGCGGATCGCAGAGGGCATGCGCGCGTCCGCGCCGAGGCCGACCGCGGCCGCGATCGCACCGCTCGCCGCCATCGCGAGGAGACCGGCGATGCGCTCGAAGAGCGACGTCGACCACGCGCGATGCGGCCGCGACACGCGTCGCCGCGCGCGCAGGGCGCGGATCACGTCGCCGCCGACCGTCGTCGGCAGGAACATGTTGTACGTGAGGCCGACCAGGACGTCGCCGTAGAGCGCGAAGAAGCCTCTCCAGAAGGGGGGCCGCTCTCCGAGGCGCGCGAGGAGGCGCTTCCAGCGGAAGACGCCGACGCTGACCTGCGCGACGGTGAGCGCGACCAGGAGGGCGACGTCGCCCGAACGGAGGCGCCCGAGCCGCGCGCCGAGCTCGCCGAGCGGCACCTTGCGGAGCACGACCCCGAGCACGACGACCGTGAGCACGCCTTTGACCGCGGTCTTCCACGACGATCGAGACGCCGCCTTTTCCGCCTCGGTCGCCGGCTCGTCGACGCTCACGGGGCCACGCTCACTCGGGGTGCGCGGTGAAGAGCAGGAGCTTGTAGTCGGAGAGCGGCGCGAGGTACGGCGCGCGGTCGAGGAGCCACTCACCGGTGCGGAACACCGCGGACACGAGCGGCCGAGGGAGATCGCGGACCGAGAACACCAGACGCACGGGGACGAACCCCATACGGTCCGCGCTCTGCAGGCGAAGACCCGCGCGGTTCGCAGCGGCGACCCACTCCTCGATGCCGAGCGGCAGCACTCGGCGGAGGAGCGGCGAGCGGTGGATCGGCTCCATGACGAGCACGCGACCGCCGCGGCGCACGAGCCGCGCGACGTTGACCATCGCCTTGTCGAGCGACGGCAGATCCCGGCACGCGACCGAGAAGCAGCCGAGGACGATCGCGTCGTCGAACGTGCCCACGCCGATGTCGTCCATACCGGCGACGACGTCACCGACGGCGAACTGGATCGGAGCGTCGGCCTGCGCGGTCTGCGACGTCTCGGCGCGCGCGGCCGCGACCGTGCTCGGAGAGAAGTCGATGCCGACGACCTCCTTCGCGCCCGCGGCGGCGAAGAAGCGTGACATGCGCCCCGTGCCGCAGCCGACGTCGGCGACGCGGCGGCCGCGTACGTCCCCGAGCGTGCGGACGATCAGCTCGCGCTGACGCATGTCCCAGTACTCGTTGAAGACGTTGGACGGCCACATCGAGCGCGCCATCCCGTCGCGCGCCGAGGCTCGCGCGTCCCAATAACCGGCGTCGTGGTAGAGCGCGTCGCGCGTGTTCCGCTCCTTGAAGAGCTGCCAGATCGAGGTGTCGCCGGCTCCGGCGATACCGCCACTCTTCGAGCTGTTGCTGCCATTACTGCCGTGGTGGTGGGGCGCGGTCTTCATGCGACGGGCTCGGTCCTGAGGTCCATGGTGGCGAGGGCGCGGTCCGCGATCGACGTGACGTCGTCGCGGCTCTGCCCGTGCGCGAGGACGTAGCCCGCGCGTTTGGCGCTGTCGGTGAGCGGGTGCACTTGGCCTCCGACGGGCACGAAGATGTCGGCCTCGGCGACGCCCGGGATCGCGTTCGCGTCGTCGACGCCGCCGATCGAGCGCACGATCCCAGGCTCTCCGATGAGGAACTTGGCGATCGCCGCGGGGTGCGACTCGGTCGTGCGACCCTGGCTCTCGAGCGCGCTATCACCGAGCGCGACCCCGAGGATGCGCGCGTAGAGATCGACGCCGCTCGCGAGGCGGGTGACGTCGGCGTCGAAGCCGCCGCCCATGCGCGCTGCGGTCTCGAAGAGGAAGCAGCCGCGCGGGCCGAGGACGACCTGCGAGTAGCAGGGGCCGCGACGATGACCGAGGGCGGCGGCGCCCGCGCGCGCGGCCTCGACGACGCGCGATTCGTCGACCGTCGAGAGCCCCGCCGGATAGAGCTCCGCGACCATCACCCCGAGCGGGCGCTTGCCGGGGACGGTGAGCCGCTCGGTCACGCAGTAGCTCACGAGCCGACCGTCCTCGATCCAGCCGTTGACCGAGTATTCGCCCCCTTCGAGGAACGCCTCGATCACCGCGACTGCGAGGCCGGCGCTCGCCGAGTGGGCCTGGGCCGCGTCGAAAGCGCTCTCGAGCTCCGAGGCGTCGTCGACGCGGGCGACGCCGCGCTGACCCCACCCGCGCGACGGCTTCACGACGACCGGGAACCCGTGCTGCGCGACGAACGCGCGCGCGTCTTCGACCGTCGAGCACGCGGCGAACGGAGGTACCGGGACCGAGCCCGCGACGTACCCCGCGCGCATCGCGTCCTTCTCCTGACAGCGCCGAATCGTCTCGGGATCGGCGTGGAACGGGAGGCGCAGGCGCTCGGCGACCGCGGCCGTCGCCTTGAGCGAGACCTCGCTCCCGGTCGTCGTGATCGCGTCCGCGCGCGCCCCCGCACGCGCCATCGCGGCGCACAGGCCGTCGACGTCGTTGGTCGAGACCTCGACGAATTCGTCACAGTGCTTCACGGCAGGCGCGCGTCCGTTCGCGTCGGCGCCGATCACGTGGAGCCCCTGACGCTTCGCGAGCTTGATCAACGAGAGCTGGGGGAATCCGCATCCGACCACCATCAGCCGCGTCACGAGGTGACCTCGCCCTGACGGGCCGCGCGCACCGGCCGCGAGACGGGCGTCTCGCGCTCGGAAGCGTGCTCCGAAGCGCCCATGGTCTCGATGGAGTCCCCGTCGCCCGAAGGCTCGAGCGAGCGTCGCTGCAGCTCGTCCTCGGCCTGATCGTCGTCGAAGTTGAGGCGCTCGCCGATGTTGTAGAGCGGGCGAGCCTGCGCCTGCACGTAGATGCGCGCGATGTACTCGCCGATGACCGAGAGCGCCATCAGCTGCACGCCCGAGAGCACGACGACGGCGGCGAAGATCGAGGACCAGCCCATCGCGCCGTAGCCCCAGACGAGCTTGCGCACGATCGTCCAGCCGCCGAGCACGAAGCCCGCGAGCGCGAAGAACCCCCCCATCAGCCCGATGTACCGCAGGGGCTTGCTCGAGAACCCGACGACGAGATCGAAGGTGTGGTTGAGCAGCTTCGTGAAGTTGTACTTCGTCGTGCCGGCCGCGCGCGCTGCGTGCCCGACCTTCACGGTGCCGATGCGCGCCCCGCTCCAGACGATGAGCGCGCTGAAGAACTTCCGGCGCTCGGGGAGGGCGGCGACGAGGCGTGCGATGTGCGCGCTCATCAAGCGGAAGGTCGAGACGTCCTCGGGGAGCTCGATCTCCATCAGCGAGCGCATGCTCCACTGCATCGTCCGCGAGGCGGCGACGCGGAAGAGCGTGTCCTGCCGCCCTTCGCGGATGCCGTAGACGACGTCGAACCCCTCGTCCTTCTTCGCGATGAGCTTCTCGATCTCCTCCGGCGGGTTCTGGAGATCGCCGTCCATCTGGATCAGCCAGCGTCCGCGCGCCTCGAGGTAGAGGGCCTCGACCGCGGCCTCCTGGCCGTAGTTCCGCGTGAAGCGGATGACGCGCACGCGCGCGTCCTCGCGCGCGATCTTGCGGAGGAGCGCCGGGGTCTCGTCGCGCGATCCGTCGTCGACGAAGAGGAGCTCGAACGGCTCGCCGATCTTCTCCATCACTGGGATCACGCGCGCGACGAGGGCCTCGACGTTCCCTTCCTCGTTGAAGACCGGGACCACGACCGAGTAGGACGGCCGCGCGCTCTTGTCCGCGCTCTTGTCGGGAGCGAGCTTCACGCGCCCTCGCGCCACGCCGCCGTCACCGCCGCGATCACGCGATCCTGCTCGGCCTCGTCGAGGTTCGGGTAGAGCGGCAGCGAGATCGTGCGGTCGCCGATCTCCTCGGCGATCGGGAGCTCGCCGCGCGAGAGCCGGAGTTTGTCCGCGAGGTAGGAGAGCGTGTGGATCGCGCGGTAGTTCACCGCGGTGCCGATGCCGGCCTGACCGAGCGACACGAGCATCCGGTCGCGCATGTCGGACGGCGGCTGGATCGTGAACAGGTGGTGGCTCGAGCGCCCGCGCCGCTCGACGAGCCAGGGGACGCCGCGCCGGGACAGCGTCGGCGTGTGCGCGCCGATCGTCTCGCGGAGCCTCGCCTCGTAGCGGCGCACGAGCTCCTCGCGTCGCGCGCGCTTCTCGTCGACCTTCGGGAGCTGCGGGCGCAGGAGCGCGGCGTCGAGATCCGTCAGGTTCGCCTTGTACCCGAGCTCGACGAGATCCCAGTGCTGGTAGATCCCGCCGTGCCGATCCGCGGCGGCCTTGGACACGCCGTGGTTTCGGAGCCTGCGCAGCCGGTCCGCGATGTCTTTGCGGTGGGTCGCGACCGCGCCGCCGTCGCCGCTCGTCACGTTCTTCGTTGCATAGAAGGAGAACACCGCGGCGTCGCCGAGATCGCCGGGGCGGATCCCACCTCGCTCGGTGGACGCCTCCATCTCGATACCGTGCGCCGAGTCCTCGAGGAGGAACAGACTGTGACGATCGGCGAGCTCGCGGAGCGCGCGCATGTCGCACATCTGTCCGTAGAGGTGCACGGGGATGATGCCCTTCGTGCGTGAGCCGATCGCGGCGCGGACCGCGTTCGGATCGATCAGGCCGGTCATCGGCTCGACATCGACCAGCACCGGCTTCGCCCCGCGGTGCAGGATGGCGGCGGCCGTCGCAGCGAGCGTCATCGCGGTGGTGATGACCTCGTCGCCGGGTCCGACGTCGAGCGCCGCGAGCGCGATGAGCAGGCCCATCGAGCAGCACGACGTCCCGACGACCTGCGGCGCCGTCTTGGGGAGAGACGTCGCCTCAGCCCCTTCGCCGCGGCCGCGCACCAGGTACTCGCCGAGCTCCTTCTCGAACGCCGCGACCTGCGGGCCGAGGGTCAGGAACAGCGTGTCGATGACCTTGCGCCAGTTCTCGGCTTCTTCGGTGCCGAGCTGGTGGCGATAGAACTCGACGCGCTCCGTCTGAGACGGCTTGGAGCTGGGAGTGCCCATCACACGCCCGTTACGCAGAAAGCAGGCGGCCGTCGAGCGCAAGCTCCGCGGTGACCCGCTCGGCCTCGCGGAG
>JBKJQC010000632.1:0-5183 GCA_046593995.1 Polyangiales bacterium | reverse complement strand
CGCGTCGCGTGGACGGTGGTGCTCGTCGCGTTCGGGTGGCGTCTGTACACCCGCAATGCAGATGCCTCGCTCGAGGGGTTCGACGAGAAGATCTATCGCTTGTTCGCCGAGACCATGGGCGACCAGGGCCTGGCTGGCACTCGAGCGCTCATCGAGCGCTACCCGACCGACAAGCTGCTCTCCATGGGACCTCCGCCGCTCCGGGTGTTCCACACGCTCCTCGCGGTCGTCGCGTGCAAGCTCCTCGGCGGCTACACGACGCAGAACCTCGCGTGGTTGTCATGGGGCGCCGGCATCGCGACGGTCGCGGTCTTCCACCACACGCTGCGTGCTTGGTTCGGCAGGCGGACGGCGTGGCTCACCACGTTGCTCGTCGCGAGCTCGCCGCTCGCGACCGCGCTCGGTCGACGCGCCCTGGCGGATACCCTCGCGGCGCTGCTCGTACTCTCCGCCATCGCGCTCTTCGAGCGTGCGCGCGAGGCGCCGCGACGGGGACGGTTGATCGCGCTCGGCGCAGTGCTCGCCGCCGGGCTCCTGACGAAGGAGGGGCTCATCTTCACCTGGCCTGCGTTCGCCGCGCTCGCGCACGTGCACGCGCGCAGCGGGACAACGGTGCCGCGCGTCCTCGTTGTCCCCTTCGTCGCCGCGCCGGTCGTTGCGCTGGCGCTGCTCGCGTTCGTCTGCGGCGGCACGGACAAGCTGACGGCGACCTACTCGGCCTACCTCGAGATCTCGGACAAAATCCCCTACGCGAATCATTTCCAGCGCGGTCCGTGGTTTCGGTACGCGATCGACTTCGTGCTCGCGAGCCCGCTGCCACCGTTGCTCGCCATCGCCGGCGCCGTCGCTCCTTCCGAGTATGACGAGCGCGGCGCGTGGCTCACTTCGGCGTTCCTCCTCGCTGGAGTTCTGGCGTTCTCAGCGCTCTCCATGCTCAACGTGCGGTTCGTCCTCTTCGCGGACGTGCTGATGCGGGCGCTCGCCGCGGTCGCGCTGGTGCGTCTCGCGGCTCGTATCGCGCACGCGCGCGGACGGGGCGACGACACGATGATCCTCTTCGCATGCACGCTCGTCGTGCTCGCCCTCGACGTCGTGCAGTTCAATCGAGTCTTCGAGCAGGGCAACGTCTACGATCCGGTCACCGCGAACCTCGTCGAGGCAAACGGGATGTTTCGGAAGTGAGTAGAGCGATCTCGCCCGTCGCCTCCACCGCGCGACGCCGTCGCCGACGCCGCCGCGGACGAGGCGAAGCTCGTCGACGCCGCTCGCGCGCGCCGAGCGCGGGATTGTCGCCGGCAAGGCCGAGTGGAAGGTCGACGACAACGCCGATCAACACGCATTCGAGGGCGCGTTCGCCGAGCTGAGGATCCTCGAGAGTGAGCTCGCCGCTGCGACGAGCGCAGCGTCCGGTCTGACGGCCAGCGTCGACCGAGCCGACGGTCGCCTCATCACCCGCCAGTCAGCACACCGAAGAAGCCGGATGGCCGCAAGTTCCCGTCGACGCCGCCGAAGGGTCGCCGCAATCTCCCGAAGTCGGCGCTTCCGGTCGTCGAGGTCTAAATTTTCGGTGCTCGATCCCGAGCTCGAAGGCAAAGCGGGAGCGTGTCGGCTTCGAAGAGATCAACCGCCTCGGCTACCGGCGCGGCGGCAAGGTCCGTATCGCCGTGCGCGTCGCGCAGTACAGGCGCCCCGACGCCGCGCCCACGCCCACCTGCCGACACCGCGCATCGCCGTTCGCCGTTCGCCGTTCGCCGTCGCGTGCACCGCCGGCAGCACGGTCTGTGAAGGGGAGGGAGCCGTCGACTTGGTGTCGTGCCGCGCCGCGGCCGACGCGGCGACGACTGCGCGTCGAGTGACGACACGTGCACGGGGTCGGGACGCTTCGCCTTCTCGACAGTGAGCGCGCCGAGGCCTCTAGAGATCATGACCCGTGGCTGTTCGCGAGCAATCCTGCGAGCCCGCGCCGGACGCATTGTCAGCGGCGGCGGCGCGCGAGCGCGACGAGCGCGGCCACGAGAACGAGCGAGAACCCGTGCTCGCTCGAGCCATGGATCGTCGAACACGCGCAGCCTCCGGAGTCCTCTGCCGCGCCCGATGGGAGCGACTTGCACGCGTTGCTCGTCGGATCGCAGATGTAGCTCGGTGCGCAGTCATCGCTCGAGTTGCAGAGCTCGAGGCACCTGCCGCCCTTGCAGCGCGTTACGCCGCACGACGCGGACACGCCGTTCACGTCGACGACTGAGAGCCCGTCGCCCGAGCACGTCGAGCCCTGCAGGCACTTCCCGTCGGTGCACCTGAAGCCGTCGGCGCAGTCGCTCGCCGACGAGCAGCTCGGCTTGCAGCCTGTCGACGACGCGAGGTCACAGACGTAGGGCGTGCAGTTCTGCGGCTCCGGCGACGCGCAGGCGCCTGCGCCGTCGCAGGTGCCTCGCCTCTGGAACCGCTTGTCGGTTGTGCACGCGTCGGCGCCGCACGCGGTCGTCGCGCCGTTGACGAACGCCGCGCACGTGTCGCGTGTCGAGCCGTCGCACGCCCTCTTGCCGCAGTTGGTCGCGGGGAGGGCGTCACACGCGGCGCGCGCGGCGCGCGGATTGCCAGAGACGGCGGTGCACGTGCCTGCGGTCCCGGTCTCGTTGCATGACTCGCACTGACCGCCGCAGGCCGTGTTGCAGCAGACGCCGTCCGCGCAGACGCCTGTCGAGCACTCCTTCGCGGACGTGCACGCCGCCCCTTGCGCGAGCTTCGGCGTGCACGCGCTGCTCGGACCGCAATACGCGGTGGCGTCGCACTCCGTGTCGGACGAGCACAACGTCTTGCACCCGCTCGCCGCGGCGGCATCGCACACGAAGGGCGCGCAGCTCTGCGGGTCGGGCCGCGCGCATGCGCCGAGACCGTCGCAGGTCCCGTTCTTCTGGAACTTGCCGGCCGCGCAGGCGCTGACACCGCAAGCGGTCGTGACGCCGTTGGCGAAGCCCGCGCACTTGTCGCGAATGCTCCCGTTGCACGACAGCTTCGCGCAATCGTCGTCCGGCCGCGTGTCGCAGGCGGCGCGCCCGCTCCGAGGCGTGCCCGAGACGGCGAGGCATGTCCCGACCGCGCCGGGCTCGGTGCATGATTCGCACTGGCCGTTGCACGCCGCGTTGCAGCACACCGAGTCGACGCACGAGCCGGTGGAGCACTCGTGCGCGGCCCCGCACGCTGCTCCCTGGGCGAGCTTCGCCACACACGCGCCGGTGCTCGAACAGAACGCCGTTGCGACGCAGTCGGTGTCGGACGTGCAGCTCGTGGTGCAGGCGAGGCCGCCGCAGGCGTAGAGCCCGCACGACTTCGCGTCGTCGACGCAGGTCGCGCTGTCCCCCTTGCAGATCCTCCCGGTGACGACGCCCGAGGTGCATGTCGTCGCGCCGCAGGGGCTGCCGGCCTTCGCGAAGCCGCGACAGTTTCCGACGCCGTCGCAGAGCCCGTCGGCCGCGCAGGTCCCCGAGCCGATAGTGCACGCGTTCTTCGGGTCGGTGTCGGCCGCGACGTTCGCGCAGACTCCATCGGTGCCGCTGCCCTTCTTCGCCGCGCTGCAGGCCTGGCACGCGCCGCCGCACGCCGCGTCGCAGCAGACGCCGTCGGCGCAATGACCGCTCTTGCACTGCGAGGCGCGCGTGCACGCGGCACCGGGATCGAGATCGGCGGTGCAGCTCGTCACGTTGCAGAAGGCGGACCCGACGCAGTCGCCATCTGCGCCACAGGTCGTGGCGCAAGAGGCTCCCGAGCAGGGGTAGAGGCCGCACGCAATCGTGCCGTCGCCGCGGCATGCGCCGGTCCCGTTGCAGACGCGGGCCTTGGTGACCACCCCGGACGAGCAGGTCTGCGCGCTGCACTCGCCGACGGGATCCGAGCCGTCGACGACGAACCCGCACGTACCGTTCGCACCGGCTCCCTTCCGCGCCGCGGAGCAGGCCTCGCAGCTCCCCGAGCACGTGCTGTCGCAGCAGAAGCCGTCCACGCAGTTGCCGGTCTTGCATTGTGCGGCTCGAACGCACGCGGCGCCGAGGTCGAGGTCGGCGGTGCACGTCGTGCCGGAGCAGAACGCCGACGCGGCACACGCGGCGTCGGACGAGCAGTTGGTGCCGCAGATCGGGCCGGCGCACACGTATGGGCTGCAGGCGGTGGAGCCCGTGGAGCGACACGCGCCCGCGCCGTTGCAGACCTGCGCGGTGGTGACGACGCCCGAAGTGCAGGCGGCGCCCGGACACTCCACGCCCGGATCGACGCCGTCCACGACGAAGCCACACGCGCCGTTGCTGCCCCCGCCCTTTTTCGTCGTGCTGCACGCCTCGCAGGTGCCCGTGCACGCCTTGTCGCAGCAGACGTTGTCGACGCAGTACGCCGAGCGGCACTCCGCGACGACGGCGCAGCTCGTGCCGGCTCCGGCGAAGGAGAGCTTGGTGACGAAGCCGTCGTCCGTTCCGTTGCGGCTGTTGTCGAACCCCCCCGCCGAGGGGAAGTCGGTGGAGGCGGTGGAGCCGACCACGTACGCGCTCCCGCTCGCGTGGACAGCGATTCCGAACGCGCTGTCGTTGGTCGATCCGCCAAGGAACGAGGTCCACGCCATCGTGCCCCCCGAGCGAACACGCGCGACGAAGGCGTCCACGTACGAGCCTCCGCCGTAGGTCGTATCGAAGCCCCCGGGCGTCGGGATGCCTCCTCTCGTGTCGCCGACGACGAATGCGTCGTCATCGAGGACCGCAACGGCGTTCACCCTGTCGGTGCCGAAGCCGCCGACGTACGACGACCAGAGGAGCGAGCCGGAGGCGGAGACCTTGGTGAGGAATCCATCCTCCTCCGGACCCTCGTAGGTCGTGTCGAAGCCGCCCGTGGTGGGGAAGTCGGTGGAGTCGGTCGTGCCCGCGACGTACGCGTTCCCGGACGAGTCGAGAGCGATTCCCGAGGCCGCGTCCCGGCCGTTCCCACCGAGGTAGGACGACCACACGAGCGCGCCGGTCGGACTGAGCTTCGTGATGACGGCATCCTGATTCGCGCTGCGCGTGGTGTCGAAGCCGCCGGCGCTCGGGTAGTCCGCGGACTGCGTCATTCCGGCCACGAGCACGTTCCCGCTCGCATCGACGGCGACGGATGACGCCTCGTCGATCGAGCTTCCACCGAGGTACGTCGACCAGACCACGGCGCCT
>JBKJQC010000603.1:0-9365 GCA_046593995.1 Polyangiales bacterium | reverse complement strand
CACGTGTCGGCGCCGTTGCAGAAGACGCCGTCCTCGCACGCCAGCGTGTTGTTGGTCTTCTTGCAGCCCGTCACCTTGTCGCAGGCATCGTCGGTGCAGGGGTTGCCGTCGTCGCAGCTCTTGGGGGCGCCCGGCTTGCACGCGCCGGCGGTGCAGACGTCGTTGGCGGTGCACGCGTCGCCGTCGTCACAGGTGTTCGTGTTGTTCGTCTTCGTGCAGCCCGTCTTCGGCTCGCAGACGTCGTCCGTGCAGGGGTTCTGATCGTCGCAGCTCTTGGTCGCGCCGGCGGTGCAGGTGCCGGCGAGGCAATGGTCGCCTTCGGTGCAGGCGTTCCCGTCGTCGCAGGTCCCCGCCGAGAGCGGCGCGTGCGTGCAGCCCGTCTTGGGATCGCAGGCGTCCGTGGTGCACGAGTCGTTGTCGGTGCAGTCCCGCGGGGTCGCGCCGCTGCAGGCGAGCTTGCTGCACGTCTCGCCGATGGTGCACAGATCCCCGTCCTCGCACGCCTTCGCGTCGCAGTCGGGATCGAGGCAGTCGATCTTCCCGTCGCAGTCGTCGTCGACGCCGTCGCCGCACTCGGCCTCGGTCGTGCTGGAGGGCGTGCACTGCGGACCGAGCGGCGGGTTGCACCCCTGGGTCACGTCGCAGGTCTGCGTCGCTTCACACTTCGCGTCGTCCGGGACGAAGAGGCAGGTGCCGGTCACGCAGTGCGCGGTCACGCACGCAGCGTCGGCGTGGCAGTCGGCGTCGCCCGCGCACTCGGGAGGATTGCAGTTCTGGAGCGATCCGACGGTGCAGTCCGGCGTCACGCACTTGCCGCGATCGCAGGTGCTGAACGAAGCGTCGCCGCCCGGGTCGGGGCAGACGATGCCTTCGCAGTTGCGCGTGACCACGACGGTGAGCGCGTAGTCGCTCGTGACGGAGAGGCGCGCGAGTCGCTCGACGAGCGGCTGGCCGTCCTTGCCCATCACCTTCACCTTCACGAGCACGCTGCCCGGAGGCACGTCGCCGAAGTCCGCGATGCGCGCGCCCGCGACGTAGATCTTGCCGTTCCCAGCGGCGATGTGCTCGCTCTGGCGCGGGCCCGTCCCCTCGGGCACGACCTCGGTCAACACGGCGCCGAAGTCGCGGAGCGGAACGAAGTCCGTGCGGAGATCGATGCTCAGCGCGATGCCGGAGCTCTTGCACGACGGTGAGGTCGTGATCGCCAGCGCCGTGAGCATCGTGGCGCCGACGACCCGCACGATGCGCCCGACACGCGAGGGTGCGCTGTCGCGACGCAGCCCGTCTTTCGAAGCCCCCTCTTGCCAAACCCCCTCTTTCGAAAGCATCGATGAAGTCTACGCGACGAACCGGAACACGCGATGGTCACCGGACCCCCACTGTCGCGTCCGAATGACGCGAAAGGCGGGTGGCAGGCTTGCACCGCAATTGACCTCGACACGTGCCCGCAGCACAGTGGCGTTCGGTCACTCAGCGTTCCGATACCGTTTCTCTCATGGACAGCCTGCCGAGCTTCGGCCGCTACGAGGCCCTCTTTCGCATCGCCGCCGGTGGCATGGCGGAGGTGTTCGCAGCGCGCATGCGCGGTGAAGCGGGCTTCGAGCGGCTGGTCGCGGTGAAGCGCATGCTTCCGCACATCGCGGAGGACGAGCACTTCGTCGACATGTTCCTCGACGAAGCGCGCCTCGCCGTGCACGTGTCGAGCCCGCACGTGGTCCAGACGATGGACCTCGGTCGCGCCGAGGATGGCGCGCTGTACATCGTGATGGACCTCGTCGTCGGCAGCGCTCTCTCGGCGCTCATCCGAGACGTGCGGAAGCGTGGGCAGCGCGTGCCGGTCCCGATCGCGGTCGAGATCATCGCGCAGGCCGCGCAGGGGCTCGACGACGCGCACGAGGCGGCCACGCCGACCGGCATCCAGCTCGGGATCGTCCACCGCGACGTCTCCCCGCACAATCTGCTCGTCGGGATCGACGGTCGCACCCGCGTCACGGACTTCGGCATCGCCCGCGCGATGCTCCGCCGCACGTCCACGGCAGTGGGCGAGCTCAAGGGGAAGTTCGCGTACTTCTCGCCGGAGCAGGCCGAGGGGCAGCAGGTCGATCGTCGCGCGGATCTCTTCGCCCTCGGGATCGTCGCCTGGGAGACGCTCGTCGGACGCCGGCTCTTCACCGGCGACGACTCGCTCGCCCTGCTGACGGCCGTGAAGACGCAGGTGATCCCACCGCTCGCGGAGGTCGACGACGAGGTGCCGCAGGCCGTCTCGCGCGTCGTCGCAAGGGCGCTCGAGCGCGATCGCGAGCGCCGCTACCAGACCGGTGCGGACTTCGCGACCGCGCTCCGCGACGCCGGACGGGTCCTCGGTCCTGCGCCGACGTCGCGCGAGATCGGTCGTTGGGTGGGCGACGCGGGCGGCGAGGCGCTCGCGAAGATGCGCGGGAAGATCGACGCGGCGCTCGTCGGCGACGATCTCGAGACGGTCGCGCGGAGCAACCCCTCCCACCCGCGGGTCTCGAAACCTCAGTCCGACGCGAGCTCCCAGCCGGGCGTGTCTCGCGCACCCGACGCCCGGCCGGCGCCCCCCGCTGCTCCGGCTCCGACTCAGCCGCTGGTCGCGCAGCCCCCGATCTTCCCCGCGTCGAACGAGCCGTCCTCGACGACGGTGGGCGCGACGAGCGTCGAGACCGAGATCTCGCGTCTCCGCGGCGGGCGCTCCAGAACCGGCACGCTGCTCGTCCTCTTCGCGCTCGTCGCCGTCGCCGGCGTCGCGGTGTTCTTCGCGACCCGCACGGACGCGCCTTCGACCCCGGTGCCCGCCGCCGAGAGCGCCCCCTTCGTCACGCCGACGCCGCCACCAGCGCCCTCGGCTCCGATTCACCCTTCTGCCAGCGTCGAAGCGTCCGTGCACACTCCGAAGGCGCCGCCGCGTCCGAAGTTCTCGACGGCGCCCACGGTCCCCACGGGTAAGGCGGCGGCACCGGTCACGACGACGACGACGACGACGACGACGACCCCGACCCCGACCCCGGCGCCCGAGCCTACGCCGACGCCGAAGAAGCCGATCGGGCCGACGCTCGGCGACGACATGTTCAAACCGGAGGCGAAGTGACCCTCTCGAGAGCGCGCCGCGGCGTGACCATCGCGCTCGCCGCCTCAGCGATCGTCACGTCGATCGCGACGGCCCAGACGGCGAGCGCCGCCGACGCGCATCACTGGCCCTCCCCGTCCTCGACGCCCACTGCGTCCGCGCTGGCCGAGGCGCAGGCCCTCTACATCGCCGGGAATCGCGCCGTCGACGAGGGGCGCTGGTCGGACGCGCTCTCGAGCTTCGAGCGCTCGTATGCGCTCTCGGGCGTGGCCGCCGCGCTCTACAACGTCGCGACCACGCTGCGCGCGATCGGCCGCCACGTGGAGTCGCGCGACGCCTTCGTGCAGCTCCTCGACAAGCACCCGAAGCTCGACCCCGACGTGCGCGCGCAGGCCGAGAAGATGCTCGCCGAGGAGAAGGAGCGGATCGCGTCGCTGATCATCTCCGGGCTCCCGTCGAAGAAGGACGATCTCCGCATCACCCTCGACGGGCAGGAAGCGAAGGACGACGGCAGCCGGCCGTTCACCGCGGAGGTCGACCCCGGGCACCACGCGCTCCGCGTCGAGGAGCCGAAGTCGAAGCCCTTCACCTGGGAGGGGAAGCTCGCGACCGGCGAGAAGAAGGGCGTGACGGTCTCGCTCGTCCCGCTCCCTCCGCCGCCGCCGAAGGACGCGCCGCAGCCCTCGTCGTCCGTGCTCTCGTCGCCGATCTTCTGGACCGTCGTCGGCGTGGTGGTCGTGGGCGGCGCCGTCGTCGGCGGGTATCTCTACCACGAGAGCAAGCAGCTCGATCCGGGCTCGCCGAACACGGTGAAGCTGTGAAGATCGTCGCGGCGGCCTTTTTCAGCTGCAGCGCGCTGATGCTCACCGGGTGCGCGCGCAACGCGTTCCTCGAGCTCACGCTCGATCTGCCGCCGAACGCGTTCGCCGCGAAGGGGCAGCGCTACGCCCGCGTCCGCGTCGTCGCAGGCGAGGTCGACTTCGCGCAGGACTGGCAGGCGGACGCCCCGATCCCCGCATTCCCGCTCGATCCGACGCAGCGCACGACGCAGACGATCAGCATCGAGGGCAACGTCGACAACGAGACGACCGCCGTTCGGGTGAAGATCAATTTCTGCAAGGATCCGAACTGCGCCGCCATCGGAGACGATCGCGCACCGCAGGCCCATCTCCGCATCGAGCGCGCCTTCTACACGGGGAAGCGCACGGCCTACACGTGGAGCGTCGAGTGCCTCCCGAACGCCGTCGACGAGACCCCGCCGCCCCCTGCGTGCGCGGTCCCCGACAAGACGCTCACCGAGGTCGCAAAGTGCGGCGTGAGCGGCTGCCGCACCGGCGTGACGACGCAGTACTGCGTCGCGAACAAGCACTTCTGCGAGGACTGACGTGAGAGAGCGCCGGCTCCTTCGTCCGGACGGCGTGCGCCTCGCTGTCTACGAGGAGGGGCCCGCTCCCGAGCGTGGCGGGCACGCCGAGACGGTGATCCTCGTCCACGGTTACCCGGACACCCACCACGTATGGGACGGGATCGCCGCGCGGCTCGTCGATCGCTACCGCGTGGTCCGCTACGACGTCCGCGGCGCAGGTCGTTCCACGACGCCGACCGACCGCGGCGGCTTCTCGCTCGTGCACCTCGCGGCGGATCTGATCGCCGTCGCCGACCTCGTGAGCCCCGGCCGACGGGTCCACGTCGTCGGCCACGACTGGGGCTCGATCCAGACGTGGGAGCCGATCACCGATCCGGTGCAGTCCGCGCGCTTCGCGAGCTTCACGTCGATCTCCGGTCCGTGCATCGACCACGCGCTGCACTGGCTCGAAGACCACCGCCGAGACGGCCTCGCGCGCGATCAGCTCCGACGCTCGTGGTACATCCTGTTCTTCCGGGTGCCGTGGCTCGCGCCGGCGGTCTGGCGCGCAGGCTTCGACAAGGTCTTCACGCGCGAGCTCGCTCGCCGAGAAGGCGTGCCCCCAGCCCTCGTCTCACCGACCCTCCAGGAAGACGGGGCGCGCGGCGTCGAGCTGTATCGCGCGAACATGCAGCTCCGGCGTCCCCGCGACCGCTCCACGGACGTCCCGGTGCAGCTCGTCGTCCTCGCGGACGATCCGTACATCTCCCCGAAGCTCCTCGACGACATCCCGCGTTGGACGTCGAACCTCGTGCGCCGGACGGTGGGCGGCTCGCACTGGACGGTGCGCGCACACCCCGAACGCATCGCGCCGCTGGTGGCGGAGCACGTCGAACGTCATCCCGCGACCTGACGTGCGGTCGACGACCGCCTCGAAGTCATGCGCGCCGTCGCGTGATCTCCCTTCCGGTGCAACCGCGCACGTGGCACGCTGCACGAACGTCCGACCGGGAGGGACCGAACCGTAACGTAGCGGCTCGGCGACCTACTCCCGATGGCCGGAGTTCTTACCGTCAGGAAGCCGCGCCATGACTCGCCGTACCCTCTCGCGCCTCGTCTCGTCCCGCCTCACCAGCACCGCGATCCCCGCAGCATTCATCGCGTGCGGCGCCCTGTTCGCCGCGTGCGGAAGCGACGAGGATCCGGCCGCATCTGTGAGCTGCGGCCCGGGCACGCAACAGGTCGAGAGCCAGTGTCTCCCCGTCGCGGCCGAGGCCGGCGCCGAGGACACGACCCCGACGGCCGACAGCGGCCCCGCGGGCGACGCGGCCGACACCGCGCCGGTGGCCCCCGATCTCGCGCCGAAGTTCGACGGCGTGCAGTCCGTGTCCCCCTCGTCGGCGACGACGCTGCAGCTCACGTGGAAAGCCGCGACCGACCTGCTGACGCCGACCGAGTTGATCAAGTACCGCGTCTACGTCGGCACGACGGCCGGAGGAGAGAACTTCGGCGCCGCGCAGATCCAGACGCCCCCGGGCGCGACGGGCGCGCTGATCAGCGGCCTCACCGCCGGCACGAAGTACTTCGTCGTCGTCCGCGCGGTGAACCTCTCCGCGCTCGAGGACAAGAACAAGACCGAGCTCTCCGGCACACCGGCGACCGACGTGGCGAACCCGACGTTCGCGGGCGCGAAGACCGCAGAGACGGCCGACGGCGCGGGCGTGAAGCTCACGTGGGACGCGGCCACCGACGATCTCACCGGCGCGAAGGGCATCCAGTACGTCATCTTCTGGTCGACGAAGACGGGCACGCAGACGTTCGGCCTCCCGCACGCGATCGCGCCGGCCGGCAGCACCGAGTACGTCGTGAGGGGCCTCCCGCCGGAGCAGACGCTGTTCTTCGTGGTCCGCGCGCGCGACGCCGCGGGCAACCGCGACGAGAACAAGGTCGAGGTCTCGGCGAAGTCCGGCGCGGACAAGCAGGCCCCGACCTTCGGCGGCTGCGTCGCCGCTGCGCCGAAGAACGCGTCGACGATCACGGTGCAGTGGGGGCCCGCGACGGACGACGTCACCAAGCCCGACCAGATGAAGTACACCGTCTACGGCGGCAAGTCGGCGTCGGACATCGACTACAACGCGCCGCTCGGCAGCTTCACCGGCGGAACGACGGGCGACGTCTCCGGCCTCACGTCCGCGACAACGTACTTCCTCGTCTGCCGCGCAGCCGACGAGTCGGCGAACCAAGAGACGAACAAGTCCGCGGTCGTCGCCGCGACGCTCGACGACGCGACGCCCCCCGTCTTCGGCGGCCTCACCACCGTCACCGAGGTCACGACCACGAGCGCGAAGCTCACGTGGACGGCCGCGAGCGACGACAAGACCCCCGTCGGCGAGATCGTCTACGACATCTACGACTCCGCGACGGCGACGGGCTTCGACTACGCGGCGCCGCCGAAGGCGAGCTCGCCCAAGGGCGCGACGTCGATGACGCTCACGGGCCTCTCCCCCGCGAGCAAGCACTTCATCGTGGTGCGCGCGCGCGATCTCGCCGGCAACCACGACGCCAACACGACGTCGAAGCCGGCGGACACCCTGGTGTCCTTCTCGATCAACGTCCAGCCGCTCTTCACTGCCAGCTGCGCGACCGGCACCTGCCACCGTGGCATCTCCCCGGCCGCGGGCCTGCTCCTCATCGAGGGCTCGGCGTACAGCAACACCGTCAACGTGCTGGCCGTCAGCGGCGGCGGCCTCGACCGTGTCGAACCGGGCCAGTCCGCGAACAGCTACCTGTACAAGAAGGTCATCGGGCTCGCCGGCACCATCATGCCGCCCCCCGAGTCGGGCATCGTCCTCACGCAGGATCAGAAGGACATGCTCAAGGCCTGGATGGACCAGGGCGCGCTCAACAACTGAGAGGTCGTGAATCTTTCGCCCGCCTCCACGATGGACCAACAGGGAGACGGGGAGGCGGGGAGATCAGAGGGAGGTCGATCATGTGCTGCCGCGCGCGGACCTCGACGTTTTGGCGGCCGTGGTGTCATCAACGTCGTCGCCTCGTCCGGCAGACCTCAGGCTCCTCCCTCTCGCCTCCCCGGCTCCCCGCCTCGCTGTTGGTCGGCGACTCGGTAGAGACCAAAAAGTTCACGCTCTCTGAGGCCGAGCGGCGGCGATTGAGGTAACTTGCCGACCATGCGTCCGTCGCGCTTCCTCCCTTTCTTCATCGCATCCGCGGGACTCTCCGTCGGCTGCAGCCTCGTCAACTCGTTCGACGAGGTGAAGGCGAAGATCGCGGCGGATACGGGCGTCCTGCAGGACACCACGGTCGAGGACACGGTCGTCGACGACACCGCCACGACCGACACCGCCCAGGCGCCGGACACCGCCGTCGCCGACACCGCGGTGGCCGACATGGGCACCGATACCGGGCCGGTCGAGCAAGGGCTCATCGTGCTGAGCGCGCGCGATCCGAGCGGCGACGCCGGCGTGTCCGGGACCTACATCCTCACGGTGCTCGATCCGCTCACGGGCAAGCGTGTGGGCACGCTCGCCAACGACGAGAAGCTCGCCGTCATGAGCATCAAGTACGACGAGCTCCGCGACCTCTGGTACGTGCTCGTCAACAAGGGGCAGAACCGCGTCGATCCCGCCCCCACCGACAAGACCGAGCTCCAGGTACGGACCTACGACCGCGCCGCGAAGAAGTGGACGACGATCAGCACGCTCGAGATCCCGCCGATGTTCGACGATGCCACTGTCGGCGTGATCGGGAACGGAATCGCCTACCTGACGGCCGCGGTGGTCGACGGCGGGACCGAGCTGCGGCTGCAGGTGATCGACATAGCCGCGCCGAACATGCCGAAGGTCGGCGGCACGGTGTCCCTTCCGGCGATCGGGACGTCGGTCGCGGGCCTCATCGCCACGCGCGCACCTTCGAACGGCGGGACGGTCAACGTCGCGTTCACGCGCAACTGCACGGGGTCCACGCTCGCCGATGTCTGCGAGGTCGCGTTCCAGCGCGTGACGGTCAGCGTCGGCTTCACGCCGACCGCTGGCGCCACGACGAAGGTCGCCGACACGCCCCCCTCGCCTACCCACGGGATCGTCGCCTTTGGCTCGTTCATCAACGGCGGAGGCGCGCAGACCCAGGACGTCATCGTCGAGCCTCCGACCGGCGCGGCGACGAAGGCGACGCTCAGTCGCCGGAACCCCCAGACGAACGGGGTCGCGAGCGGCACGTCGCCGATCCCGTTCACGCCAGGGATCGACCTGGGCACGACCCTCCCGTCGAAGCGTTACCCGGGGCTCGCCGTCGCGGAGTGCCAGAAGATCGTCTTCGTGACCGACCAGCTCGGTCAGACGGTCACGGCCGTCCCCCTCGACATCACCGGCACGCCGACGCCCTACTCGGTCGGACGTCCCGCGCAGCGCGTGTACTTCGAGCCGTATACCAAGTCGGTGCTCACCCCCTACGGCGTCTCCACCAACGGCGAGTTCCAGGCGATAACGTTGAGTGGCGAGGACAAGAACCCGATTCTGAAGGCACGTGCGGCGGCGAGCTGGTCCCCCCCGGTCGGTAAGGCGACGGCCGGCGAAGGACTGATCCCGTTCGTGATCGGCGTGAAGACGAAGCTCTGCGAGTAGACACGTCCAGGCACGCTTCGCGTCCCGAAACGGAAACGCGCCTGAGCTCGCAGGAGCCGGGCGCGTTCTCGATTTTTGCGTTTCTCCGTTTCGGCGATCGCCGACCGACTGGTTTGCCGCGACGCTCAGAGATCCTTGCGGATGATGCGTCCCTTGCTGTCGGTCGCAGGCGGCGGTGCGGTCGGTGCGACCGGCGGCGGCTTCACGCCGGTGGGCAGCGGCTTCGCGACCGTGAGGCCGGTGGGGGGCTGCTTGATCGCCATCGTCGCAGCGGACGCCGGCGCGCTCGCAG
>JBKJQC010000595.1:0-3413 GCA_046593995.1 Polyangiales bacterium | reverse complement strand
GGTGACGACGAGCTCGGGCGCGGTCTGATCGAAGCGCTCCGCGAGGACGGCGTCGACGTCCGGGCGATCACCCCCGTTCCGGCGCGCACCGGCCTCACGTTCGTGGACGTCGCCGCGGACGGTGCGCCCGATACGCGTCGCACGTTCGTCGGCTACCGCGCGGGCAGCGCGGACTTCCTGCTCACCCCGGCGATGATCCCCACGCCGCTGCGCGCGCGCTTCGTCCACGCCGGCAGCACGTCCTTCGCCAGAGCGCCGGCGAGCGAGGCGACGGTCGAGGCGATCCTCCGCGCGCGCGTCGGCGGTGCGCAGCTCTCGATCGACGTGAACCTCTACCGTCACCTGTGGCCGCGCGAGGTAGATCCCGCCCGGGCGCTCGTCCCCTGGCTCGACGACGCAGACGTCGTGAAGGTGAGCGAGGCCGACCTCCGCGACCTCGGAACGGATCTCGAGACGCTGCACGCGGCCCGCGGCGATCGGCTCACGATCCTGACGCGCGCCGAACGGGGCGCCGTCGCGCGCCTCGGAACGCGCACGGTCGAGCATCGCGGACGGGCACGCATCGCGGTCGATCCGACCGGCGCTGGCGACGCCTTCATGGCAGGGGTGCTGGCGGTGCTGGCGAACGGACCGCGCGCCCCGATCGCCGAGCTCTCGGACGCGACCGTGGCGCGCGCCCTCGCCGTCGGGGCGTCGCTCGGAGCCCGCGTCGTGACGAAGCTCGGAGCCACGACCGCGCTCGGCTCGTGCGCCCGCGAGCGTGCCCTCGCCGGGGCTACGCGACGGCGCTAGAGGGATCGTCATGGCTCCCGACCCGCGCATCACCCCGACCGCGGTCCGCTCCCCCTACCGCGCGAGCACGACCGAGATCGACTGGGCCGACGGCCACCGCGGCGTCTACCCGCACGAGATCCTGCGCGGGTACTGCCCCTGCGCCGGCTGTCAGGGACACGGCGCGGAGATCCGCTTCATCAACGGCGGCGACACGACGATCAAGACGATCGAACCGGTCGGCGATTACGCGCTGTCGCTCGGCTGGGGCGACGGCCACGAGACCGGCATCTACACGTTCCGTTACCTGCGCGAGCTCTGTCGCTGCGCCGAGTGCGTGCCGGTCGACCGCGCGGCCGATCGTTCGAATCGACGCCGCTAGATCTTCTCGGCGGCGCGCTTCGCGCACGCGCTGTCGCCGAGCTGCACGCAGGCCGCCTTGAGCGCCTTCGCTTCGTTCGAGCCGATCGTCCCTGCGTTCAGCTTCGGGAGCAGGATGGTGCGCACACAGCCCCAATCGCCCCCCTTGATCGCCTCGCCGTAGGCGCCCTTGTAGCTCGGGCACACTCCGGTGGTCGGTGTCGACGCGGTCGCCGGTGTCGTCGCGGTCGGCTTCGGCGGGGCCGTCGTGGTCGCCGTCGGCGGGGTCTTCGCCGTGGTCGCCCCCGGCGGGGGCGGGGTGGGGGGGGGCGTCGCCGTCTTCGGGGGCGTCGCCGTGACGACCGTCGGATGCGTCGCCGTCGGATCCGGCGACTTCACCGTGTCGCTCGGGAGCGGCGGCGTATCGAGCTCGCCGAGCATGTTCGCGGCCGTCGTGCGGAAGCTCTCGTCGGCACCGCTCTGCAAGACGTCGGTGAGGACGCGCTTCCGCTTGTCGGCGTCCGGTTCGTCCTTGATCGAGGCGATGGCCTTGTCGGCCCACGCGTTCTCGATCTCGACGAAGCGCTTGTCCTTGCGGAGCGGTGACGCCTTGTCGAAGTCCTTGATCTGCGCGTGCGCGGCGACCGCGTCGCCGTCCTGTTTCGTCTTGTAGGCCTTGGCGAGGGCCTCTTCCCCCGGGGCCGCTGTGACCGCCGAGGCGCTCGGCGCCGGACCGTCACCGGTCTGCTTCGCGAGCACGACCCCGCCGATCGCGGCGCCGGCCACGCAGAGCACGAGGATCGCCCACTTCGCTCCGCCGGCTTTGCGACGCCCCTCGCGCGGCACGTCGTGCGCCTCGGCAGCGGTCGCGTCGAACGCGTAGGCCTGCCCGGCCGCGATGTACTTCAGGCGGACGTCTCCGAGCTCGAGCGTGTCGCCGGCGGCGAGCTGCGCGCGCTTCACGTCCTGCCCGTTCACGCGGATGCCGTTCGCGCTCTCGTTGTCGACGACCTCGAACCGCTCCTGATCGGCGCTGTGCACCTCGCAGTGCGTACGCGACACCGACGAGTGGTTGACGCGGATGTCGACCTCCTCGCCGCGGCCGATGGTCATCACGGGCTTGTCGAGCGGGTACTCCTTGCCCCCCTCGGCGCCGGTGAGGAGCACGAAGCGATGAGGCTTCGTCTCGACCCGCGCGGGCTTCGCGACCGGCGGCACCACGCTCGGACCGGGCTTCGGAGGTGCGGCCGGGGGGAGCGGCTTCACGACGGCGGGCGCGTCCTCGTTGTGCGCCTCGAGCCGGTAATCGCCGATCAGGATCAGATCGCCGTTCTGGATCTTCACCGGCTCGGCCACGCGATGGCCGTTCACGAAGACGCCGTTGTAGCTCCCGAGATCTTCGAGCGCGTACGCGTCGCCATCCTTCTTGATGGCCGCGTGATCGCGCGAGACGTTCCGCTCCGTCAGCCGGATCGTGTGACCGTCGCGTCGGCCGATCGTGTACTCGTCACGCACGAGCGGGACGACGGTCTTCTGCCCCTCGTCGTCCTCGATCGTCAGCTTCCAGATCGGCATGGGCACGCTTCCGCTCAAGCGGCTCCGCGGATCATACCGTGGCGACAGGTAGCGACCAAAAGTTACCGGACCCCAGCGCTGCGCGCGCCTCGAACGATTCCGGACGAGAGCCTATCCATGGGCGGGTGTGCGGCGGAAGAGGAACTTGCGCGTGACACATGCACGAGACGGCCGAGCTGGCTGCCTCGCGCGACCGTCGGCGGACCGTGCCCCACGTTTCGGGCGCTTTCGGTGGGGAACACGCCGGACGCCTCCGTGAATCAGGGACTTCTCGGCGCGCAATGGCCCGCTACGGTACCGACCGAGATGTCCCACGCGCGCACACGCACGACGAAGCAGCTCGTCGGAGACGATTTGACCCCGGTCGCCGCGTATGCCGCCCTTCGGGCGCGCTCCGGCGGCGAGCCCTCGTTCCTCCTCGAGAGCGTCCCGATCGGAGGCGAGCGTTGGGGGCGCTATTCGCTGCTCGGTTTCCGGCCGCGGCGTCGCATCACCATGGATCTCCTCGCGTCGGCCGAAGAAGTACGACTGCGCGTCGAGCCGCTGCGGGGCGGTGGCGAGGTCGTCGAGGCGTCCGGTCCGAGCCGTGATGCGCTCGCGCTCCTCCGCGCGCATGCGTTCGGTGCGTCCCGTTCCAGTGCCGCAACGGCGAGCAGCGCGGTCGGTGCGGACGCTCCGCGCGTCCTCGACGGGGCGGTCGGCTGGGT
>JBKJQC010000576.1:0-5033 GCA_046593995.1 Polyangiales bacterium | reverse complement strand
GACGGTCGGCGCGTTCACGACCCGCGTCCGGCTACCGCCGGGGCCAGCACACGCCGAGGCGCGGCCCGTCGCGAGCACCTCTGGCGGTATCTCGCCGTACACCAGCACGGGCGCTCTCGCCGCCGAGTGGCCGGTGAAGCCCGACGTCGTGATGGAGGGCGGGAACCTCGCGCTCTTGCCGGGTCCACTCACGGATCACACGGTGCCGACGCTGTCCGCGCTGACGACCAGCCATCGACACACGGACGGTCAACCGCTCGGCCTCCTATCGATGACCAGCGAGGCGACGGCGCGAGCGGCGCGTCTCGCGGCCGAGCTGTGGGCCGCCGAGCCGACGCTCAGGCCCGAGACCATCCGTGCCCTGTTGGTTCACGCAGCCTCATGGACTCCAGAGATGGAGCGGCAGTTCACGAACCTGCGGGACCGGCTCGCCGCGTGCGGGTATGGCGTCCCCGATGAGATGTTCGCGCGCGAATGCGCGCATGATCGCGCGACCATCGTGGTCGAGGGCGAGCTACCGAACGGCGTCGTGGAGCAGGTGCCGAAGAAGCAGCCTCCGAAGCGCGCGACGACGAAGCCCACCGAACCGCAGCTGCGGCGCAAGATCGTGCTCTACCGGCTGCCGTTCCCCGACGAATTGTCGACCGTGACCGACGAAGACGTCGAGCTGCGCGTGACGCTGTCGTACTTCGCTGAACCGAACCGGTTCCGACGACGGGTGTTCAGCGGTCTCGGCCTCAAGTGGCACATGCAGGGACCGCAAGAGAACGAGGCGCGGTTCCTCGAACGCATCAACGAGCTGCATCGGGAGAAGGACGCCGACGGCAAGGCGCGACGCGCGGGCAAGACGAGGGGCTTCCCCTGGGAGGTCGGCATTCAGCTGCGCAGCCGCGGTACGGTGCAGAGTGATCGCTGGCGCGGAAAGATGTCGAGCATGGTCGGCGACAAGATGATCGCGATCGTCCCGGTCCTCGGTTGGTGGGACCAGCGTCGCCATCTCCGCGAGAACCGTCTGAGGTTCTCGCTCGTCGTCACCGTGCGCGGAAAGGGCGTGTACGCGGCAATCAAGCCTTGGGTCGAGCTCGCCGTCGATGCGTCCGTCAGCGTGTGAGCTCAATCGCCGCGCCTTCGTCCCACCGTCGATCCACACGATGATTCGGCGACGGGCCGCGTGTCGTGGTGTGTGCGGCGGGAGCTGCGCGCTCCCGCCGCCAGGCCGAGCTCAACTCACCGCATCGTCTTCCTCGGCGTCGTTGCCACCCCGATCCCGTCGGCGCGCTTCTTCCTCGTAGGCGAACACGACGAGCGCACGAAGCTTCTGGAAAGCGTCGCCTGAAGCCTGAATAATGGTTCCGGCGATGATGCGCACCGAGCTGCTGGAGACGATCCGCATCGGCGAGAGCTCGTGCGTCGAGCTCATGCGCGACGACGTGGAGGCTCGCCAGTTCGCGCGGACCATCGTCGCGTTCGCGAACACCTCCGGTGGTCACCTGCTCCTCGGCGTCGAGGACGATGGAGCGATCTCCGGCGTGACCCGTGATCGGATCGAGGACTGGGTGATCGGCGCCTGCCGCGACAAGGTGCGGCCCGAGCTGATCCCCCACTTCGAGATGATCCGCGACGTCGAGCCCGGGAAGCACGTCGCCGTCGTCTGGATCGAGCGCAGCTACACGATTCATTCGCTGTGGCACGATCAGCATCGCTCGTGGCTCGTCCGGGTCGGCACCGAGAACCGCGAGGCGAACGAGGAAGAGCTCGCGCGGCTTCTGCAACGTCGCGGATCCGTTCGCCTCGATCTTCGTCCGGTGCCGGGGACCTCGAGCGATGTCCTCGATCGTCGCCGGCTGGTCGACTACTTCGAGCGGGTTCGCGGCCAGGCCGTCCCCAACGACGACGACGACGAGGGCTGGCGGACACTCCTCCTGAACACAGAGCTCCTTTCGACCGACGGCGACCGCGGTGAAGCAACGGTCGCGGCGGTGTTGCTGTTCGGAACGAACCCCAACCGCTACCTGCCGCAGTCCGGGATCGACGCCGTCGCGTATCCCGGCACCGACAAGGACTACGCCGCGATCGAGCGCGCGGCGCTCCGTGGACCGATGGTGCCTCTCTACCGCGGGACCGACCTCCTCGAGAGCGGGCTCGTCGAACAGGCACTCGCCTTCGTCAACCGCAACGCGCCGGGCACCGCCGCGATCGCGCCGGGCGGACGACGTGAGGATCGTCCTGCGTATCCCACGGAGGCCGTACGAGAGGCCGTCGTGAACGCACTCGTCCACCGCGACTACATCCTCGCGGGGACCGACATCGAGATGTCGCTGTACTCGGACCGTCTCGAAATCGTGTCGCCAGGGCGGCTCCCGAACGGCATCACCGTCGCGAGGATGAGGACGGGATGCCGCGCGTCTCGCAACGAGCTCATCAAGGACGTGATGCGCGACTACCGGTACATCGAGCACGCCGGGATGGGGGTGCCGCGCAAGATCGTTCGCCTGATGCGAGAGCACAATGGAACCGACGCGGATCTCGTCGAGGACCGCGACGGCGAGCGGTTCACGGTGCGCTTGCTGCGGCATGGCACCCCGTGAGCTTCGCCGGACTGCCGACGCGGTGTCCACGCGCAGGCGCCTGCGTGTCCACGCGCAGGCGCCTGCGTGTCCACGCGCTGAGGCGCCTCGTCACGAGGTGCGAGCCGTCCTTCGCGGCGCTCGACGGCGTCCTCGTGGAGGTGAACGACCCGCGGTCCTCACGAGCCGGCTCGTCGACTTGGACCTCCCCCGATCGACTTGGTCTTCACCGCGTAATCCGACAGGTGTACCTTGCGCGCCGTGTCCAACCTGGCTTGGGGCGGCGACGATCATCCCGAGGCAGCGGGCAAGCACCTCGATGACGCCAGTGCGCTCGCGGCGGCGCAGCGTTTCGATGGCTGCGCCTACCTTGCCGGTTACGTCGCCGAGTGCTCGCTGAAGACGGTCGTGATCGTCGCTCACGTCGGCGCTCAGGGCGTGGCGGGCGGCAGTGCGGCGGCGAGAGGGCCCAGACACAACCTCAACACCTTGACGAGGGACGCCTTGCGACTTGCCGCGCTGCCAAACGCCGCGACTGCGCCCTATGCGTTACCGGCTACGCCCGGGGTCGTCGGCTGGTCTCCCGAGATGCGGTACGCAGCGCCCGCTGTGGCCGAACACACGGCGCGCCAATGGTTGGCCGAAGCCCAGAGCCTGTACCAAGCGACGGTGGTGAGGATGCGACTGGACGGACTCATTCAATGACCGCGTACAGGCACCTGGACGAGGCTCGCGCAGCTGCTGTCGAGAGTCTCTCGGCGCTCGCTGCTGCCTCCGACGAGATCGAGCGCGCGGTCCTCATCGACGATCTGTTCGGCAAGCTCCGCGTGGTCCTTTGGCAGGCGTCGCAGAAACACGACCCAGCGCTCGTCGCCCGCCTGGAAAGCGCGATGACCGAGGCTGGCCGGCAGTTCTGGACCGGGACCATCTGGATCGCGTCGGCGGCGACAGGACCGGCGGATCGTCTCCTATACGACGCGGCATGGGAGGCCGGGCGTGTCGTGACGCCGAAGGTTCGGCTCGACGACCGCCATCGCAATCGCACGGCGTGGTTCTCGCGATTCCGGCAGCCGCCGTGGCTCCCGCGCCGCACGATTGGGGAGACCGCGCCGCCGATCGTGGCCTTCCTGTCGTTCAAGGGAGGCGTCGGCCGCACGACGGCATTGGCGGCCTTCGCGATTCAACGGGCGCGTGCGGGCGAGCGAGTCGTCGTCGTCGATTTCGACCTCGACGCGCCAGGCATCGGGACGTTGCTCGCGATGGACGAGCAAGGGACTACCGCGCCCTGGGGTGTCGTCGACTATCTCCTGGAACGGTCGTCGGGCACGGTGCCGCTCGACGATTACACGCATCGAGTTCCGCCCGAAGTCGCGGGCGACGGTTCCATCGTCGTCGTTCCGGCGGGGCGCATCGATGCGAACTATCTGACGAAGCTCGCGCGTGTCGACCTGGAGCTCGGAGCACCCGCCCCGACCGCCACGGAGCTTCCCGACCATCCGCTCGCAGTTCTACTCGACGAGCTGCGGGAACAGCTGAATCCGGCGTGGATCCTGATCGACGCGCGGGCGGGGCTCTCGCCCGCCGCAGGCTTGCTGATGAGCGGCTTCGCGCACCTATACGTTCTCTTTGGGACGACGAACGAGCAGAGCTTCGTGGGCATGGAGCGGATGGTGCATCGTCTGGGCAGCGAGCGGCTCGGGGAGGGCGCGCAAGCAGAGTGCTTCGTCGTGCACGCGATGGTGCCGGAGAACCCGGCCGCCGCGGAGAAGTCGAAGGAGACATTCCGCGCCCGCGCCGAGGACATATTTCGCGACAACTATCTCGTGCAGGACGACCCGACAGAGGAGCTTTGGTCGGTCGCCGATATCGGCAACAACGCGGAGGCGCCCTTCGTGCCCGTCGAGATTCCATACAGCCACAGCATCGCGTTCTTCACGTCCGTTGTCGGGATCGCCCCAGTTCTCTGCCAAGGCCCTTACAACGAGCTTGCCGTGCGGATTCAGGGACGGTTTCCCATCGTCACCGAGCGGAGCGACTGATGGCTTCGATGACCGCGCAAGCGCGGGCAGACCTCCTGGCCAGTCTTCGATTCGACGCGGGACAGGCCGAATCGGCCCAACCGCACCGCATCGCCGCGGACTTCTATCCCGTGCAAGAGCATCTTCGAGCGCTCGAGCCCGATGTCGTCCTCGTCATCGGCGACCGCGGTGCCGGCAAGTCAATGCTCGTGAGCGCAGCCGGATCGCTCGAATTGCGCACCGCCATCGTCCGCCGCACACCGGGACTACGCATACCGATCGGCGAAGCCAATTGGTTGCGGGCGTTCCCCGTCTCCGATGGTCCGGATGCCGCCGGCTGGGAACGCTTCGCGACCAGACACGCCTCCCGTCCCACTGCTCTCCAGGAGCTGTGGTTCACGTACCTCGCCCGTCTCCTCGGAAATCGCCTCGACGCCGAGGGCCGGTC
>JBKJQC010000290.1:0-12596 GCA_046593995.1 Polyangiales bacterium | reverse complement strand
CGATGATGATGACCCCCGACGTCGAGGCCGCGCTCGCCGCGCAGGACGCGAGCCGCACATCTGCCGCTCCGGAAATCGCGCCGCCGCGGCTCGGCACCGGGACCCACGTGTTCCCGGACGACATCCCCTTCGACGTCCCGAAGCCGAAGCGTGCGACGGGCACGGCGATGATGCCGGACGATCTCGCCGACGACCAGGCGCAGGCGAAGCCGCCGGTGATTCCGGTCGAGGCCGTGGCCGTACCCCGCGGGGGAGCTCACGCGAGGTCGAGGCCGCCGACGCACTCGAACACGCCGCTCTTGATCGGTGCAGTCGTCGTGCTCGGAATCGGCGCGGTGGTCGCGGTGAGGACGCTCTCCGGGGCGCTCTCCGGTGAGAGCAGCGCTGCACCCGCAGCGTCCGGTGAGCCCGCGCCATCGGCTACGGACCCGAAGCCTGCGAACCCGTTCGTGAAGCTCGATCCGACGAGCGCGTCTTGGCTCCTCGGCGTCGAGAGCGACACGGTGCCGATCCACGTGCGCGGTCTGCGCCCCGCGCGAAAGGTCTCCGTTCCGCGCGCCGCGTACGAGCTCCAGCAACACGAGGTCACGTGGGGCGAGCTCGATCCGTGGCTCGAAGCCGACGCGGCGCACGCCTTTTCGCCGCCCCCGAAGGTCCCATCCGATCGCGCGAAGCGCGCGCGGCTCCCCGCGACCGGCGTGCCGTGGGCGACCGCGCTCGACTACTGCAAGGCGCAGGGCGGCGCGCTGCCGAGCGAGGCGCAGTGGGAATACGCAGCGCGCGGCACCGAGCGACGCGCGTTCCCCTGGGGTGACGAGCCGCTCGATCCGCAGCGCACGCACGCGTTCCAAGGCGCGGACGCGCTCGTGCGCCCCGTCGGTACGAGCGATCAAGATTGGACCGTGGGCGCGAAGGGGCACACCTCGAGCGACCTCGCGGGGAACGCGCAGGAATGGACCGCCGATCTGTACACCGACGACCTACCCGACCAAGGCGATGCGTGGGCGCAAGGCGCGAGCAACGTGTTCCGTGTGGTGCGCGGTCTACCGCTCCTCGAGGATCCTTCGACGATGGCAAAACTGTCGATCGCGTGGCGCGAGCCCGTGTGCGCTCCGCGCGCATGTTCGCCGCCCAAACCAGGCGAGAAGGGGAAGAGCGATGACGGCTTCGTGCTCGCGCGTGTGTCGTTCGCGGCCCCTTCCGGAGCGAGCGGCGTCTCCAAGCCCACTTTCCGATCGATGCTCGTTGCCGAGGAGACACGCGCGGCCTTTACGAAATGCCACGTCGAGCTTTCGCCGGCTTTCGTCACGGTGGAGTACGCGCGCACGAAAGGCTCGGCGGTGTGCGTGTGGCTGGAAGACGGCAGCGCCGAGGACTCCGAAAACTGCGCGGACGGCACCCCAGGCTACGGCTGGCGCTCCGGAAGCAGCGTGAAGACCAAGGTGAACGCGCTCGGCCCTGCGAACGACTCGCAGGCGACCTGCGTCCGCCGTGTCATCACGGAGCTGCTCGACCCGCTTCCCAAGGCGGGAGCGGCACCGCAGAAACCGAAATGGCCGGAGGAGGCCGATGCCTGGACGGCGAGCGTCCACATCGCGTGGATGCAGTCTGCAGGCGTCCCGCGAGCCCTGTCGAGCATCGGATTTCGCTGTGCGCGCAGCCGGTGAGAGTGCCTCTGCGGGAAGGGCCGGATTCTGACGGACGAGTCGCGACGCGGCGCGCCCCATGCACTGTCTCTAGCCACTATGAAGACTGTACTCGTGGTCGACGACGATGACGACACCCGCTCCCTCTACCGTCGCGTGCTGACGACGCGTGGCTACGAGGTGACCGAAGCGGTCACGGTACAGGACGCCATCGAGAAGCTCGGGCAGTGCGAACCGCGCGCGATCGTGCTCGATCTCGAGCTCCCCGACGGCAACAGCACCGCGCTCCTCGACGTGCTCGCGCGCGACAAGGACGCGCCGCCGGTCGTCCTCTGCACTTCGTCCGAGTACGGCGCGCGCGTCGGAACCCGGTATCACATCACTGCGATCGGCAAGTTCTCCCTCACCGCGATCGGAGACGAGGTCGACCGTGTCATCGAGCAGGGACGCCGCCCCCGCGTCTCGCGCGTGAGCCTGCGCGGCGACGCGGAGAGTCGTCCGTCGATGACGACGTAGCTCACGACCGAGCTGGCCGATCCGCGCGGCTCCTCGAGGCCTGCGAGGGAACGTTCGCCGAGCATCGCCCCGGCGCTCGGCGATCGCTAAGTCCGCATTCCTTCCACGACCGCGCGTTTAAGTCTGGATTTGTTGCAATGGAGCGGCCGAAGCGCCCACTATCCCCGGATGGCTGCCGCATGGCCGGAGATCGTGATCAGCACGCCGAGCTCGGCGTCGCGGATCAGCCGAGCCGTGCGTGCGGGGCAGCTGATCCGTCTGTCGCCCGGAGTCTACACCCCGCGCGTCGGGGAAGATCTCGCCGCGCTCACACGGCGGAGCGTGTGGACCATCGCCGCAGCGGTGTTCCCCGGCGCCGTCATCACCGATCGTACCGCCTTCGAGCTCGGACCCGCCGAGGACGGCTCCGTATTTCTCGGCACGGACCGGGCGCGCGACGTGGTTCTCCCGGGGCTCACCCTCCGCGCGCGCAAGGCCGCCGGGCCGTTGGATGGCGATACGCAGTTCATGGGCCTGCACCTCGCGAGTCGCGCGCGGGCGTACCTCGAGAACATGCGCCCGAGCCGAGCACGGCGGACGGTGGCGCGAACACTCTCACGCCGCGAGCTCGAAGAGCGCCTCGATCGCGACCTGCGCGATCGCGGGGAGCGCTACCTGAACGACGTTCGTGACCAAGCGTGCACCCTCGCTCCGCAGCTGGGGCTACCGGAAGAACTGCAGCAGCTCGACGCGCTGATCGGATCGTTGCTCGGGACGCGAGAAGGTCCGCTGCAGAGCGACGTAGGCCGTGCTCGCGCGGCAGGGCTCCCATACGACGCGCGCCGCGACGATCTCTTCCGCGCGCTCCACGCGGAGTTGCTCAAGCTGTCGCCTCGACCGAGACCTGCGCGTGAGAGCGGCCCGGCGCTCGCGTTCTTCGAGGCGTACTTCTCGAACTTCATCGAGGGCACGGAGTTCGAGGTCGACGAGGCCGTCGCGATCGTCTTCGAGGGGCAGATCCCGATCGCGCGGTCGAGCGACGCGCACGACGTGCTCGGAACCTTCCGCGTCGTCTCGGATCGCCGCGAGATGCAGCAAGTGCCACGCACTGCCGAGCAGCTCATGTCGCTGCTCCGCGCGCGACATCGCACCGTGATGGAGGCGCGCGTGGACAAGATGCCCGGTGAGCTCAAAGCGCGTCAGAACCGTGCGGGTGAGACCGTGTTCGTCGCGCCTGACCTCGTGGCCGGCACCCTGGCACGGGGGCTCGAGCTCCGAGACAGTCTCTCGGATCCGTTCGCGCGCGCCGTGTTCATGATGTTCCTGGTGAGCGAGGTACACCCGTTCGTCGACGGCAACGGACGCGTGGCGCGCATCATGATGAACGCCGAGCTCGTCGCCGCGGGCGAAGAGCGCATCATCGTGCCGACGATTTTCCGCTCGAACTACCTGAGCGGCCTGAAGGCGATGTCACACCAAGGGCACGCGACGACGCTGATCCGCTCGCTCGACTTCCTGCAGAACTACACGTCGAAGCTCGACTCCTCGTCGCTCGAGGCTGCGCGCGCACAGCTCACCGCGACGAATGCCTTCCTCGACCCTGTGTACGCGGACGCCGAGGGGATTCGTCTGGTCCTGCCCTACTAGAGAGCGTAGCGGGCGCCCTCGGCGTCCCGAGCGCTATGCTGGCTCTCGTGAGCGCGCGACCGTGGTTCCTCTGGGACTCCGACATCACCGACGAAGAGTTGCGCGTCCGCCTCGCTCATCCCGATGCGAAGACGCGCGCGCAGTGGCAGGGCGTCGTCATGCGCGAAGCCACGTTCCGCGAGGTCTTCGGCTACCTGACGCTCGCAGAGATCGTACGCGACTTCTCCCACATCGAACGCCATCTCGGCCGGCGCCGGGCATTCTGGATCTGGATCCTCGAGGGCTTCCGCCGTGACGGCTTCCTCCCGGCCGCCTAGCCGCCTGACACCGTTGCAGAGCGAGCTCCTCGCGCGCTTTTTCGTGCTCGATCAGGAGCTGTTCTTGACGGGCGGCGCTGCGCTCGCCGGGTTCTGGCTGGGGCACCGTGCGACCGACGACCTCGATCTATTCGGCACGCCGGGAGCGGACTTGGATCGCGCCGTCAGGACCTTCGAGTCCATCGCCGCCGAGCTCGGTGCTTCCGCCACCACCGTGCAGACCTACCCCGACTTCCGTCGCCTCCTCGTGATCCGCGGGGCGGAGCGCTGCAAAGTCGATTTGGTCGTCGACCGCGCACCTCCGCTCCCGATCGCGAAGGTGACCATCGACGGCGTGCGCATCGACCCGCCACGAGAGATCGCGGCCAACAAGGTGTGCGCACTCCTTTCGCGTTCGGAGATCCGCGATCTTGTCGATCTGCGCGCGCTACTGCAGCTCGGCTGCGGGCTGGAGCAGGCCCTCGAGGACGCTGCGGTGAAGGACCGCGGGGCAGACGCTGCGACCCTCGGTTGGATCCTCGATCAGCTCGCGATCGGCCCGGACGCACGGATCCCCGGCGACGTGGACCCCGGCGAGTTGGACCGGTTTCGCCAGGTTCTCGTCACGCGTCTGCGTGCGCTGGCGGCGACGCAGACACGCTGATCTCGACTGTCTCAGCGGAGTGCGCGAAGGAGCGCGTCGCACTGCGCGACGGGCACACGGAGGACGACCTCGAAGCCGCCGGCGATCTTCGAGGTGGTCGCCGTGGCGGCGCGCGCGCCGCTCGCGCGCGTGACGGCTTGGAGCGCGCGCGCCGTGCGCTCCGCGGTGACCGCGAGCGCATCCTTCTTCTTCGTCGGCCGCACCGCGCGCGTCGTCTCGTCGAACTCGCGCGTCGAGAGCGCCGCGACCGGCTTGCGCTTCTTGCCGACGTGCACGCCGCGCTCGAGAATCGTCTCGACGCTGTCGACCTCGGGGGTCGCAGCGACGAGGCGCGCGAGCGCGTAGGACTTCTCCGGTCCGAGATCGAGCGCGCGGGTCCGCGGCACGGCCTGCACGACCTCGATCAGCTTCTCGGCGCTGCGCACGCTCATCACCGCGCGCGCCGTGAGCAGCTTGGCGAAGCTCTCGTACCCGAGCGCGACGTAGAGCTTCTTCTTGCGGATCTCCGCGAGCGCCTGCCCGATCTCGTAGAAGTCCTCGGTGATGCGCTTCTTGCGGCGCGCGATCAGCTCGAGCAATTCCTCGGCGCGTCGCGACGCCGCGGTGGTCGCCTTGGCGCCCTGAGCGAGCGCCCATTTTGTAGCCTTCGCCTTCGATGCTGCCTTCGTCGCCATCGCCCGGATGGTACGCGCAGGCGCCTGCGTGTCCACGCGCAGGCGCCTGCGTGTCCACGCCTGTCCACGCGCGCCATCCGCGACCGCGTGCGCGAAGGTGTGCGCGCTGCAACGGGGGCCGCTTACCGCGAGGAGCGGCTCCTCGTATCCATCGCCCTCCAAGCGGGGTGTGCGGAGCGAGTGGAACCGCCCCGCATCGTTCCCCGACGAGGCGCGGCACGGTGCGGGTGCTCCCTACGGCTCCGCGGCCGCCGGAGATCGGATCCGGTTACGGCGCGCTGCCAGCGCGCGCGGCGAGACAGAACGTGTGCAGTGCCGGGTGGCGGGTGCGGTCGCCGCTGTCGTTCTGTGAGGTCCACGCGTAGCTCACGTGGACGACCTCACGATCAACGACGATGCCCGACACACTGCCGACGTCGTCGAGGTATCCGCGTTCGAGCGCGAGAGGAACGTCGATCGTGACGCCGCCACCGTCCGCCGTGATCTTCCGCAGGTGCAGGGTCGGATCGACGTTGCCTGACTTCTCGTCCGCCCACGTCACGTAGACCGCATCGCCGGCGGCACGGGCCGCCATGCGACCGGCGAGGTCTCGCCCGCCGGCTAGATCGAACGAGCCGGTCGTGGTGATCGTGCCCGCATTATCGAGCCAAGCGACCTCGATCCGCGTGGCGGGGTCGCGCATTTCGTTGGTGTACGTGGCGCTGCCGACGTACACCGAGCCATCGCCTACGTGCAGAAGGTTCGGGTGTGCCCGCGACACCGTGCCGGTGCCGGGTTGCGGCAGCGCGACATCTACGCTCGTCCACGTGGCGAGATCGCCGGAGGCGTCGCTCTCGGCCAACACCAGCCGCTGGTCGGCAATGCTGCCGGCGCCCTGACGGTAATGGACCAAGCGAAACCGCCCCGACGAGATATAGCCGTCGACGGCGCGCCCCCACCAGAACGATGCCTGCTTGGTCACCGGTACACCGTTGCTGTCGAGCACCTGCGCGATCGAGAACCTCGCACCCGAGCTCGCCGTCTCCGCCCACGTCGCGAACACCATGTCTTCGTGCGGACGAACCTCTACGTATCCGGGATTCACCGGCTCGGCGGGACTACGCTCGTAACTGCGCGTCGCCGGCGAGAGTCGGATCGGTTCCGCCCCCGCCGCGGCGGCATCAACGACGCGCGAATGGACCGCGTTCGTCGTCGCGTCGATGTACGCGATGAGTGTCTTGCCGCCGATCGGCGCGATCGACACCGCCCCGAGGCCGGCATCGCCTCCCGGCAAACGGATGCCCGGGACCGCCAGCGCGTCGGCGGATGCGCTGCCGTCGAATGCGAATTGCCCGAGCCTCAACGTGGAGGTGGTCGCGAGCCAGACTGCCATGACGCCGTTCGCGTCGACCGTCGTGGCGAGGACCGGCGTGCGCGTCGGTCCGCCGGCGAGCGCGCGCACGTCCCTCAGCTTCGAGAGCGAGAGGTCGGCGGTGCACTGAGGCTGCGCCGGCGCGGGCGGGGCAGGCGGCGTCGCGGGCGCACTGCAGCCGAGGACGGCTGTTGAGAGAACGTACGAGACGATCGACAGATTGACGAAGGAAAGCTGGGTCATGGACACCGTGTCGCGCGCCGACCGCAGGGATCGCGGGCGTCGGAGCTCCTCCGACGTGCTGCGCGGGCCCAACATTCAACGGAGACGAGCCGCGCCACGCACAATCGTGTCCGCGTTCCCTGGAACCAAGCTTCGGCGCGTGGTCGCCCGCGCCGCCGCCGTAATGCTCGCGTCCTGGACCCTCGCATGCCACGCGCCGCCGATCCGGCGGCTCCCCTGCGCGCCCGTATCGAGCGGCACTCGCGCGACGAGCATACGGATCGGTGACAGAAGCGAATCGCCCCCGCTCTCTTCCGAGAACGAGGGCGATCGCGCCGTCACGGGACGGCCGTCACGTGACCGAGAGGATCACTCCTCTTCGTTCGCGACCTGGTACTCGAGGCGATCCTCCGGCACTAGCGCGAGGATCCGCGGGCGGCAGCCTTGCGCGCCTGCGCAGACTACGGCCCAATGACGAGCTCGAGACCCAACACATGTCGGACATCGGGCTCGATGGAATCATCGGCGCGTTCGCCTCGATGGCGCTCCTCGCGCTCGCGTTCGTGTGGGCGACCGTCGCCGCAGCCATCGGTGCCTTTCGCACGGCGCGCGGCCGGCCGGTGCGCGCGGCGACGCAGTTCATCGGTGCGGCGATCCTCGGCGCAGTCGGCGCGACGGCGTTCCTGCTCGTGACGCTCGATGCGCGGAACGCCGGCGACTGGGTGGGCGGGATCGGCATCTTCGCTGCCCCGCTCCTCGCGATCATCGCGACCTTCATGTCGCGGAAGTGACGATCAGCGATTGAGCTCGGGCCCCTCCCCGGAGGGTCCCCTCCCTCGATCCACGATCAACACGGTGACGTGGGGTGCGCCCTTTCGCCTGCCGCGGATCACGATGCGGTCCGCGCGGCTCGCGAGCTCTCCCGCACGGTAGGCCGCTTCGATGCTGGTCAGCGGGACGTCGTTGATCGACTCGATCGTGTCGTCCACGAGAGACGCCCCTCTGCTTCCGCGCCCTTTTCGAGCCAGGAAGAACGTCCACTGAGAACTTCGGGTACTGGGTCCTTTGTCAACTCGAACGCTGGAATCCGCCAGGAGCGGCTTGGACTTCCTACCCCCCCGACATCCTCTTCGGCGCCTGGGCCGACGGCGCCGACCTAGTCTAACTAACTAACTAATTAGACTGTAAGCCGCGCTTACTTCGCGTCGGGCGGGGGTGGAGCGCCGTAGTCCGCCATCGGATCGCCGGTGTCATCGACGCTCCCATCGCGAGGCGGTGCGCCGTATTCCGCGGCCGGGCCGCCGGTGTCGTCCACGCCGCCGTCGTCCGGCGGGATCCCGTACGGCGGCGCGACGTTGCCGGTGTCGAGGACGTCGGACTTCGCGTCGAGCGATGCCCCCGTTTCGGTGGTCGGCCCGGGCGCGGTGGTGCCACCGCACGCGACCACGGTCGATGCGAACGCGAAGAGAGCGCCCCGTGCCAGTCGCTGCGATGCGCTCGGGACGGTGGTCGCGATGCCGAGCGCAGCGCCGCAGAACGGGCACGCCGAACCCGCGGCCGAAGCGCGGACGTGACGACGGCACGACGGGCAAGGGGCCAGCGGTCTGTACATACGGTCATCGTGACTGCCTTCTCGACCTGCGTCGAGCGCACCGACCGGTTGCTGGTCGACGACGTCAGGGGCTCGGATCCCGCGGCGCCGACGTATCATCGGTCGATGCTGCGGTAGCATGGCTCGTCGCGTCGACCGTCACGCACCTCTCGCGAGCGCGGCGCCACTGTCGTGGTTCAGTTCGTGTGCCATCGCGCGCCTCCCTCGGATCGTCCGCGACTGCGACCACGGCGTCCTCTCCGACTCGCGGGCGCGACGCCTCGTTCAGAATGGCCGCCCATGCTTCGCGGCCTCGGGGAGGTTCTTCAGTGGGCGCAACACGCATCCATCCTTGCACGCAAAGCCCACGCCCTCGAGTCGGAGCTCGTTCGCGTTGACGCGCAGCACGTTGAACGTGGTCTCGAGCTTGCCCTGGACTTGGATCGTCCCGTCGCGGACGTACCACGGTCCGCGCCGCCAGATGACCCATGCCTCTTGCATGTTCTTGTTGGTCGGCACGTGGCGATACTCGACGAACCCGCCACGATCGTCGTCCGCTGGCACCGTGGCGCCGAACTCCAAGATCTGGTGATCCGGCGTCGCGTAAATCCCCGTGTCGTCCTCGATCTTGTCGGCCGGAAGCTGTGCGCGCGGGTTCCACGTCCAGAGGCCCACGACATGCGATCGGACGGCCTCGTCGTCGGGTTTCTTGGTGCACGCGGGCGATACGAGCGCCGTGAGGAGCGAGAGAAGGACCATGTCTCGGGCGCTCATCGCTCCGTGAGAGCTACCATGCGCCGCCGCGCCGTACATCACCCGATGCGTCGCGCCGGAACGACCGAACGCGGCGCATTGATCTGCGGCTCGAGCGGCTTCGAGCGCTCGCCCTCTTCGACGGCGAGCGCGTCGTCGTCCGTGATTCTCACGTAGGTGAGCGACGCCTCGGCACGCAGCCAACCCTTGTGCTTGGGCCACGCGCTGACGAAGACGTTGAACCTGTCGGTGCTGCCGATACCGATGCCCTGCTCGGGGACCGAACCTGCGACAGTGAGCTGAGGATTCTTTGGAAGTCGGCGCCCCGATGTAGTCGAGACCGCTGCTCGCGCCGTCCGCTACCCAAAGCAGACTCGGCAAGTCAGACGCCGAGGTGGTAGAAACGACAACTCGGGAGGAACGATGCGCGGAAGTTTTGGATTCTACGCGGCTGCCTTGGCAGTTGCGGTCGCTGCAGTCGTTCCGGTGAGTGGCGTCGCAGGCGCACAGGAACCGAGCCTCGCTGACAAGGCTTCGGCCCGTGATCTCTTCAACGAAGCCGTCGCCCTTCGCAACAAAGGCGACGCGAAGGGCGCGCTCGCGAAGTTCCAGACGGCCTACTCGCTCTGGCCTTCGCCGAGCACGGGCCTCGAGCTCGGTCGGACACACATGGAGCTCGGCGAGCTGATCGAAGCCCGTGAGCGGTTCCTCGAGACGGCGAAGCTGTCGAAGAAGACCACCGAGACCCCGGCCGCGCAGACCGCACGCGAGGAGGCGCAGAAGCTGGCGGATTCTCTGGAGCCGCGGATCCCGCAGCTCCGCTTCCAGGTGAGCGGCGCCCCCGCCGGTGCAACCGTGCGTGTTTCCGTCGACGGACGCGAGCTCCCTCCCGGTGCCGTCACCGCACCACGCAAGGTGAACCCCGGGAAGCACACCGTGCTCGCGAAGACGGATGGCGCGAACGACGTGTCGGTGACCGTGGACGTGAAGGAAGGCGAGTCACGCGATGTGACCCTCGCGTTCTCCCCCGCGGTCAGCAGCACGGCGACGGCGCCCAGCGACACCGCGACGACGACGGCTACGAGCTCGCCGACCACGCCAGAGACCGCTACCGCCACCCGAGGCACGAGCCCATTGGTCTACGTCGGCTTCGGCGTTGCGGCCGTGGGCATCGTCGTCGGCGGGATCACCGGAGCGATCGCGGGCTCCACGGCCTCGAAGCTCGATGACGGCTGCACGGACGGCCGCTGCCCGCCGGCGTCGCACGCGGACGTCGACTCCTACAACCGCATGAGCACGATCTCGACGATCTCATTCATCGCCGCGGGCGTCGGGGTCGGCGTCGGCGTCTACGGACTCCTATCGTCGGGCTCGTCAGAGCCGACGAAGGCCGCCAGCGTGAAGCCGTGGATCGGTCTCGGGTCGGCCGGAGTCGGAGGAACCTTCTAATGCTCGGCTCCGGTCACGTGCTCCTGCTGCTCGTCGTGAGCGGCCTCACCGGCTGCAGAGCGATCTTCGGCTCCTACGAGAAGGCCGACGAGGACGACGCAGCCGTGGCCGGCGACAGCGCAGCCGACGCCACAAGCGGCGACTCCTTCAGCGCGATCGACACGACGGTGATCGACACGACGGTGATCGACACGACGGTGACCGACACGACGGTGACCGACACGTCCGGGAGCGACGTGCCCGCTGCCGATACCATTGGGTCTGAGAGCACGGCGGCGGACTCGACGCCGACGGATACGACCGCGGCCGCCGATTCCGTCGCTCTCGTGGACTCGGTCGTCCGCGTCGATGCGACGACCGAAACCTCCAGCGAGACGGCCGCGGCGGACAGCGGCCAGAATGCCGCCGACACGACGGTGGTCGAGACAATGCCGCAGCCCGATGGCGGTCCACCGTTGCCGCCGTCGTGCTCCGGCGGGCTGGCGTGCGGGAGCGAGAGCTGCTGTACGAGCCTCTCGGTGCCGGGCGGCACGTTTAAGCGCAGCTACGACGGGATGAACTACACCGATCCGAATTACCCAGCCACGGTGAGCAGCTTCCGGCTCGACAAATACGAGATCACGGTGGGTCGCTTCCGGAAGTTCGTCGACGCGGTGGTGGGCGGTTGGACGCCGGCCGCCGGCTCGGGGAAGCACATGCACCTGAACGGCGGGAATGGTCTCTCGACGGGCGGCACGTCGTTCGAGCCCGGATGGGACAGCGCGTGGACCGCGACCCATCTCCCGCCATCGAAGACGTTCTGGGACGACGGGACCTGCTACTCAGCATGCGTCGAGAGGGGTGGTGGCGATTGCTCGGCGGGCTACGAGACCTGGACGCCGTCGGCCGGGGCGAACGAGAACAAGCCGATCAACTGCGTGAACTGGTATCAGGCCTACGCGTTCTGCATCTGGGATGGAGGGTTCCTGCCGTCGGAAGCGGAGTGGAACTACGCGGCGGCGAACGGCACGGAGCAGACCGTGTATCCGTGGGGATCGACGGTGCCCGGAGCGAACACGAACCTCGCGATCTACGGCTGCTACTACAACGGAACGGGCACTTGCAGCGGGGTGCAGAACATCGCGCCGGTGGGGACGGTGCCCGCCGGGAACGGAAAGAACTGGGGGCACGCTGATTTGGCGGGGAACGTGTGGGAGTGGACGTTCGATCTCACTTCGACGGACGCAATCTCCGGCTACCCGCAGCCATGCAGCAACTGTGCCTCGACCGCTGGCTCCAATCGGGTAATGCGCGGGGGCACGTTCGGCGGCGGCGCCCCCTACCTGCGCGCGGGCGACCGCCGCAGCAGCACGCCGACGGGTCGCGGCGGCAGCCTCGGCGCCCGGTGCGCGAGGACCCCGTAAATGGGGCGGACGCGTTTCGGGCTTGTTCTGCCGCCCCACTCGCCCTGATCCCTGAACCGTTGATCCCTTCGCTCTCCGAACCCTCGCCAGCCCCCCTGAACCATATGAGCGAACACGAGGCCATCCGCTCTTCCCGACACCGATCAGCACCACGCCGACACCGCTGGTCACCAGCCCGATCGTCGCGACGGGAGACGCTCGCTGTGACCGGAACGATGCTGTGGCTCACGGGCGACGAAGACCGGCATCACGGTGGTGAACGTGGCGTGGGGAGCATCGGAATCCGGGGGAGTGTCTAGCGTGCGTCGATGGCGAATCCCGCGCGCGGCCGTCGTGTCGCTGAGTGCGTGGTGCATGGCCGGGTGCGCGTCGGTTCTCGCCATGGACGAGCTTCCGGGGCCGAGT